>NZ_CALETC010000200.1:0-1394 GCF_937920065.1 Acetomicrobium mobile | reverse complement strand
TCCGATATGGGATCCCCACGCTAGGGGGGTAATATTTGGTTTAAGCTTGTATCACGGTCGTGGCCACGTATTTAGGTCGATTTTAGAGGGCATAGGTTATGGCCTGGAGCACCACGCTGAAGTTGCCAGAGAGCTAGGAATAATGCCTAAGCGAATTGTAGCCGTTGATGGAGGAGCTTCAAGTCCTCTCTTTAGGCAAATAGTTACAGATATTATGGATACCCCACAAGATTATATGGCAAAAGTCTCGGGAGCCCCCGTTACGGATGCTTACTTAAGTGGTATGGGCGTGGGAATATACAAAGATTTTTCGACCCTCAAGAGTTGGATCGAATTTTCGGATCACAATGAGCCGATTCCTGAAAACGTGAAGGTATACAAAAAGTTGTATAAAGTTTATCGAAAAATCTATGAAAAGACTGCAGAAGAAATGCATTATTTAGCCAAGCTCCAATAGAAGCCTTTAATTAAAAGGAGTGAGATTCATCATGAAAGCATTAAGGCTTTATGGCCCAAATGATTTAAGATTAGAGGAAGTTCCCAAGCCCTCCATTTCGGATGAAGAGATTTTGGTACGGGTGAAAGCGTGTGCTATATGTGGCAGTGATGTAAGAAATGTTGCTGCAGGAGGATCAGGACATGGTTTTTCTCTCCCCAGGATCATCGGTCATGAAATATCGGGTGTAATTGAAGAGGTAGGTTCTAAAGTGGTTGGTTATACCCCGGGCATGAAAGTAGTATTGGGAGTGGTTATCTCTTGTGGAATATGCATCTATTGCATGAAAGGGCATCCGAATATATGTATACATAAAGAAGCGCTATCGTATCAATACGATGGTGGATTTGCAGAATTTGTCGTTGTTCCAAACACATTAGTTAAACAAGGCGGAGTCATGCTCATCCCTGAGGGCATAAGTTTTGAGGAAGCCTCGATTACTGAGCCTTTTTCCTGTGCGCTAAACGGGCAAGAGCTGTCAAATGTTAGCTTGGGCGACGTTGTCGTCGTGATTGGAGCGGGACCTGTTGGCAACATGCATGTTATGTTGGCAAAGGCTAGGGGCGCTTATAACGTGATTCTCTCGGAAGTTAACCCTGAGCGTCTTAAGA
This sequence comes from Acetomicrobium mobile, assembly GCF_937920065.1. Lineage (NCBI taxonomy): Bacteria > Thermotogati > Synergistota > Synergistia > Synergistales > Acetomicrobiaceae > Acetomicrobium > Acetomicrobium mobile. Next base: position 287 of record NZ_CALETC010000200.1, on the reverse strand, counting down.
TGTCGATGAACATCGGACTCGCTGACCACTATACTGAACCCTCCAAATTAAAAGATTTGGTCATGCATAGTACCGGAGGCATTGGTGCCGACGTCGTATTAGTTGCAGCTCCATCGGGTGAAGCGCAGGTCCAAGCTCTGGATGTAGTTGCACCCAGGGGGCGAGTAAATTTCTTCGGCGGATTGCCGCGTGGCAAATCTCAAATTCAGGTCGATAGCAATATGATTCATTATCGTGAAGTTTTCGTCCATGGAACTTCTGATTCTACCTTCTTACAAATGAAAAAA
>NZ_CALETC010000199.1:0-1882 GCF_937920065.1 Acetomicrobium mobile | reverse complement strand
CAGCGTTCCACCTTGGACGAGTACTTAAGCTATCCCAAAGGAGATGTAATGAGCATTAACGTGGAACAGGCTTTGGATTTTTTGGGGAGTGACTGGAATTTCACTAAATATTGGTTTGAAGCCAGGTATTATACTCCCGTGACCAGGATTGGAGAGGTATTCGATATAGAGTTGGGAACGAGGGATACGCCGGTTTTGTTTGCCGCAAGGGTCAGGGCCGGTTTTTCGAGCGGCGACATTCCCTTCATGGATCAATATTTTATCGGAGGGGATAGAGATCTGCGGGGATATGAAGAAGATGAATTCTATGGGACCGAGATGTTATTGGCCAATTTTGAACTCAGGATACCCATCGAAGAAGCCTTTGGCCTGGTTTTCTTCTACGATGCCGGCAATGCATGGGGCGATAGCGATCCCTTTATAGACTATCTTTATAAGACCGTTGGACATGGCGCTAAGAGGTCTTCAAGCTTCGATTTATCAGATCTACACGATTCATATGGCATAGGCGTTCGAGTCAGGACGCCGCTTGGTAATTTACGTATAGATTTGGCTGAAGGAGAATATGAGACTTATACTCATTTTGGGTTTGGGGAGTTGTTTTAGGATGCCAACATGAGGCAAAAAAAAGCGGGGATCGTGGTTTTTTTGTTATTATGGGCGATCCTTTTTGGGGCCATTCGGGCACAGGCAAGCGTGATTGTAAAAGGGCCGCCCGAGTGGCTCTCTAATGCTATTAAAGAAAGCATTATAGCTGTAATGAGAGAAATGCCCAGCTACGATTTGGCCAGCCAAGAAAGGCTTCTTGCTATGGTTTCAGATAGGATCTTTGAGGGTTACAAAATAAAATCGCTCAGCGTCAAAAGTAAAGATGATGTCTTCGTTGAATTTGTGCCAACAAAGCTTGCGGACTGGAAGGTCAAAGTTACGGCTCCCAGATTAAATTCGCCCTGTGACGAGTGGTTTCGTCAAGACGCTTTGGGCCTTGAAGAAATGCTTTTGAGCATGGTTCAAGGTGTGCCCATCGAGGCGTTGAAGTGGGCTGATGAAGTATTTTTAAAAGAAGTAAAAAAAATAACCTCTTTGCGCATGCCTGGCTGGGAACCTCACGTCTTGGTCAGCAAGGAAGACGATTCATACGTGGTGAATCTATCCTTTGTAGCCACTCAAGATTTGGTGCTAGCCGTGGATACCCACGTTTTCTCGAAGTCGCTGCCCTCTTTTTGGCAGTACGAGATGCGCGAGAAGTTGCTTGAGGGCCTATCTCCAATTATCGGTGTTCCCGTGGATTGGGCTGCTAAGCATGAGGATAAAATAGAGCGTTTGATTAGTGAAAAGTTAAAAGGCACAAGACTGGCGAGTACCGCTAAGATCGAGTTCGATACGCAGTTTGTTCCTTCCAGGATAGCGAGGACCGACGTGAGAGCAGAAAGCAAAAGATACTCGCTTTACGTTTGGGGAGCAGCTTATGCAGGTACGGAAGAGAAATCTACTGAACTTGGATTACACTTAGGTCGCAAGGCGCAGCCTTTTCCTTCGTGGGATATAGAGCTTTATGGCGAAGCAATAGTTTTTCTGGATGATGGCGATAGCGAGGAAAGGCTCGGCTTAAGGTGGTCTCCTTATATGGACATTTGGTTAGGAGTAGAAAGGGAGCTGGAAGAGGACAAAACTTGGTATCGTCTCTGGATGGAGGGAGGCATAAAAGCCTTTTACGTGTGGTGGCGCTATTCCGATGAGAGCGAAAATAACGCTGCCCTAGGGTATAGATTCACTGAACACCTTTCCCTGGAATTGTACTTAGATGAACGCGACGACGACGAAGTTAGCGTAAGGGCGGTTGGCAATTTTTGATCTTTGCATGGGAAGGAGAAGAGAAGTG
>NZ_CALETC010000198.1:0-2511 GCF_937920065.1 Acetomicrobium mobile | reverse complement strand
GCCACAGCCTATTTCATTGCTTAAAGAAGTCAATTTGGAGCTTTACAATGAACTTACAAGGGTAGCTGAGCTGCTTGAAAAGCACTTTAGAGATATGCAAGATATTGAATTTACAGTAGAAAGGGGCAAGCTTTACATTCTGCAGACGAGAAGTGGGAAGCGCACGGCAAAAGCAGCAGTAAAGATTGCCGCCGATATGGTAAGCGAGGGCATTATTGACGAGCGAACTGCTGTGACCAGGGTGGCTCCAAGGGAAATAGAACAGTTGCTTCACCGCCAGGTTGATCCGTCCGTTCAGTTGTGCCCCATAGCTAAGGGTATTGCTGCATCGCCTGGAGCTGCTGTTGGCAAGGTAGTTTTTGATGTCGATGAGGCGGAAGAGCGCGGTAAAAATGGGGAGCCGATAATACTTGTAAGGCCCGAGACGACACCCGAAGATATTCACGGCCTTTCAAGGGCAGCTGGACTTCTTACCAGTAGAGGGGGCCAAACAAGCCATGCTGCTCTAGTTGCCCGTTCGCTAGGAATACCTTGTATAGTAGGTTGTGAGGCAATTAACATCGATATGATCAATGAAAGATTTACTGTTGGAGAGTATATCGTCAATAAGGATGCTGTCATCACTATTGATGGTACAAGCGGAAATATTTATTTGGGCGAAGCGCCATTGATAGAACCCTCCATACACGAGAAATACCTCCATGAATTTCTGAAGATGGCCGATAAATTCGCTAAATTACAAGTATGGGCTAATTCCGATACCCCCGAAGAGGCAAAACAAGCGCGGGAACTTGGAGCCAAGGGAATAGGGTTGTGTCGAACCGAACATATGTTCAGAGATGCAGACCGTCTACTCATAATGCAACAGGTCATCATTGCGGAACGGAAAGAGGATAGGGTAGATGCTTTAGATAAACTTGTGAAGCTACAAAAGGGCGATTTCATGGAAATTTTCAAGGCTATGTCCGGCCTTCCTGTCATTGTTAGGTTGCTCGATCCTCCATTGAATGAATTTTTGCCTAAAGTACATGAAGTGACCAAAAAACTTGATCATCTTAGGTTGGAAGGAAAGGGAGATTCCAATGAGGCAAAAAAACTTGAACTCCTTTTAAAGAGGGCCGAAACATTGAAAGAAAACAATCCCATGTTAGGCTTTAGGGGCTGTCGTGTCGGGGTGTTGTACCCTGAAATATACGAAGCTCAGGTAAAAGCCATTGTTGAGGCTGCTTGCGAACTAGTTAAGCAAGGAATTGAAGCGAACGTGAAGATAATGGTTCCTTTAGTGGCAACAGGGCAAGAGATGTGCATACTTCGTGCTAATATAGAGAAGGTTATTGCCGAAACAGCAGGATCCTTTGGAATGAATTTGCATTGTAAGATAGGAACCATGATTGAGCTTCCCAGAGCGGCGATCGTTGCCGATGAGATTGCAGAGTATGCCGATTTTTTCAGCTTTGGCACCAATGATCTTACTCAAACGACTCTTGGTGTATCCCGCGATGATGCAGAGGGCAAGTTTTTAGCAGCTTATGTACAGATAGGGATATATATGGATGATCCATTCCAGACTATAGACCGCAAGGGTGTAGGAGCGTTGATGAAGGTAGCGGTCGAAAAGGGCAAAAGCATCAAAAAAGATCTCGAACTTAGCATATGTGGCGAGCATGGCGGGGATCCATCCAGTATAGCTTTTTGTAACTCTGTGGGGCTCGATTACGTCAGCTGTTCGTCCATGCGCATGCCTGTAGCGCGCCTTTCCGCTGCGCATGCTTCGTTGGGATTATTAAATTAAAGTTTCAAGTTTAGATCGTAGCGTGGATCTAAGCACGAAAAGGGTTTAATGTCGATAACAGGGGTGCCGTCTATTGCCTCCAACCCTACTAGATGTAGGTCTAAGCCATTAAGGGCAATTAGACGGCATCTATTTGTTCCAATGAAGTTTGGCCTAGTAGGGGAACATGTGGCGAATATTCCTCGCAAGGGCCTCGAGGTGTCTCCTCGCGGATGAACTAAAAGAGGAGCTTTACCAGCGTTCAAATGAAATAAAAAAAGAACCAAAATATCTTTTCCTTCCTCTAGGCCAAGCAATCCTTTTGCAAATTCAGGATATATCTTTATGGTACATCGGATGTTATGGAATAAGTCGGGACTAATGGGATCTTTGATCGGTGAAACCACTTCACCTATGGGCACTACATCCCATCGACCGTACATTGGTATTATGACCTTCCTTCTTCACTCGACTTTACTTTTTTCAAAAATTCCACGTTTCGTCTTTGTTGGTACTCTTCGGGGCTAAACTTACGTTTTGGAGTATAAACTTCTCGCAGTAATGGCGAGGAAATCAAGTAATCAGCGGTTGATCTGTTGCAAGCCGTTGGTATATTGTAAACCACGGCTATTCTGAGGAGTGCCCGTACGTCCGGATCGTGAGGGTGTATGTTTAAGGGATCCCAGAAGAATATCAATATATCGATTAAACCTTCAGCGATCCGAGCACCTAATTGCTGA
>NZ_CALETC010000197.1:0-1835 GCF_937920065.1 Acetomicrobium mobile | reverse complement strand
CGCACCTCTTCACGAGTTGGATTTGGGTTTTCGTCCAAGAGAGCCTTCGAACTCATTATAAAACCAGGCGTGCAAAAACCGCACTGTATGGCGCCTGTCTTTACGTAAGCCCATTGAAGCGCGTGGAGTTTGTCGAGCGTTCCAAGTCCTTCAATTGTCATGATTTCTGCGTCTTCTGGCACTTTATCCCATCTTACGATGCATGAACGCACGAGCTTGCCGTTCATTATGACCTCGCATGCTCCGCATTGTCCCGGTCCGCATCCAAGCTTCGTTCCCGTTAGCCCGAGTTGTTTTCTAATTACGTTGACCAGCATGGCGTCGGGGGAGGCGACTACGTGGTGAGGATTGCCGTTGACCTTGATGCTTTTCCTTAAATACTGTTTCATGGTTTCCCTCCTCGTTTTTTTCGAACGCCCTAAAGCTCATATATGGCAAACTTCGACCCAAGTGACCTCCTTTCTTTAAGTTATTAATTCGCCATACCAGCCTTAAAGCGTCCATCTAGCGCTAAAGGAGGTTTAAAAAAGCTGCCTCGCTTAAAGGAGGCAGCTTTTTGCTAAAGATAACCTACGGCAGGCGTAAGCTTTCTTTAACATTTCCTCCTTTCCAAACATGGGAGGCATCCTCGTTTCCAAAGATACCCATTGGCCAGAAACCATGGAGCCCATGAAGGGTCTTTAGTTTAAATGGCTCGGAGTTATTTACAGTGAACCAAATCTATACAGACTTTATCAATCCCTCTTTCATAAGCATCTTGGTGGCCTCTTGAGCGTTCCTTATCTTCTCCTCAGCAACCTTGACTAATTCATCCCTAGACATATTTACCTTAGCTAAGCCCTGTTCGATTGCCTTGACACCCACCGACGCAGCGACCTCGGGGTATACCCACGTCTGATCCATGGTAGGAATCAGGTAATCCTCGTTCAAGCCTATCTTTTCGGCGCATTCTGACAACGTCTTTGCCGCAGCTATACACATCTCATCAGTTATGACCGATGCCCTGACGTCAAGCGTTCCTCTGAAAACCGCAGGAAAGATTAAAGAATTATTTATCTGGTTCGGAAAATCGGACCTTCCCGTGGCAACTATCCTGGCACCGGCTTTTTTGGCCTCCCAGGGCCATATCTCGGGAATGGGGTTGGCGCAGGCAAAAAGCATTGCGTCCTTGGCCATCCTGGCGACCCATTCCTTTTTTACCACGTCGGGGCCTGGTTTGGTATAACAAAACACCACATCAGCATCCTCAAAGATTTTCTCCGGCCCTCCGCTGACGTTATCGGGATTGGTAATTTGGGCAAGGTGCCGCTTTATGTCGTATTTTACGTCGTCAAGGTCGCTTCTTTCCGAGTGCAGCACTCCCTTGCTGTCTGCAATAAGTATGTTTTTGGGATTGACCCCTGCGCTTATTAGGATCCTTACCGTAGCGACGTTAGCGGCCCCGCAGCCAAAAAAGCCGATCTTTATATCTTCGATCTTCTTGCCGGTTATCTTAAGGCCGCTGTAAAGGCCTGCCAGGTTAACGGCAGCCGTTCCCTGCTGGTCGTCGTGCCATACCGGGACCTTGCAGTCCTTGCGAAGCTCGTCGAGAATATAAAAGCACTTCGGTTGGGCTATGTCTTCCAGGTTGATCCCGCCGAAGGCAGGAGTAAGCATTCTGACCGTCTCTATGAACTTATCGGGGTCTTTGGTATCAAGGCAAATTGCCACGGCGTCCACACCGCCCAAGTACTTAAAGAGCATACACTTGCCTTCCATGACGGGGAGCCCCGCTTCGGGCGCTATGTCGCCCAAGCCCAAGACCCTCGTTCCGTCAGTTACGACCGCTATGGTGT
>NZ_CALETC010000196.1:0-16811 GCF_937920065.1 Acetomicrobium mobile | reverse complement strand
TCAGGAGCCGTCTCAAAATGAAACTTCAAGCCTATATCGTTGCATGCCACTTCCATAATATTACGCCTTCTGGACAGCAGCTCGTAGCTCATGTGTCTTGGAAAGGATATGTGAACAAAATCGGTAGCTCCCATTTTCTTTGCAGCAAGTGGAATAAGATATCCTCTGTAAATGTTGTGAACGTTTATTGCCAAATCAGCCACTGACTCTATCACGCCCGGGTCTTCGTGAGGTTCGCCTGCGAAACATAGGATATCCGGTCTCCTCTCTTTGACGCGCCTGAATGCTTCGGTCGTTCCGGGAATGGACTGATTGACGATGATGGCCTTCATTAAGGGGTCATCTGTAAGCCCAGCGATCTGGCTTATCGTCGTCTCCATTTCCTGCATGAAGTTGTCAGGGTAAGTAATGTGTTGGATTATACCCCCATTTGTAGCGCTACCGTACTCTTCGATCAATCGCTCCGCCCCGCGCAGTTCATCCTCACCCTGAGAAACGGTACCCGTGACTATGCCGATGTGGTATGGTGCCTCAGCAAAGGCTACGCCCACACCAACCAGAAGAAATACGGCTACCACTGCGACCGCTAACCCCTTAACCTTCCTCATTTACTCACCCTCCCTTTTAAAATATGTTGCCAAAATAATTATCTCACCGCATTAAGGCACGGTCAATGATTTGGTCCATATAGATCGCGCAAACTTTTTGTGAGAAAGCCATTGAAATATAAAAGGTGATTGTTGGCCAATTTCCGCCCCCCACATAGTCTTTTGCAATAAAATAAAACGAAAGTAGATGTAAAATTTCTGTTTATATGGTAATCTAACAAGGGTTATAAATCTATAAATTCCTTCCTCAAGAAAGGTGGTGGCAGTAAGTGGACGCTGGACCTGGTAGTTGCCGAGACAGCGCATGGAGTAATGTAGAAAAATTGCGAATCGACGTGTCTAATTTTAAGCGGGCTTTATTTTCCTTGGAAGGTCACAGCTTCCCTGCCGCTGCCGCCTTTTCCCTGCATTTTCGGTAAACAGGCGCCAATATCTCGCCAGCTTTTAACGCTGCCCTTTAAAGGTCAATAAAGGGGAAGCTCGCAGTGTCCTTGATGCTGGTAAAACACCTTCTAAGGAAAATGAAAACTTTGTTTTAACTCAGGGATCAAAATCGTGCAACCAAGGTACAAAAGGCGATCACGCCTTTGCCATGTCTTCTTGCAACAAACTGCCCTCTAGGAGGTGATTTCAATGGAACAAAGAAACATTGATTTCTTCAAAGAAATAGTCGAAGAGTTACTCGAGGCGCAAGACCACGAAGCTTTGCGCGAGTATCTGAGCGAGCTTCACCCATACGAAATAGCGACGCTTTTGGAGGAGTATGAAGAACCGGAACAGCTGGTCATTTTGTCTTTAACCACCCCTGAGGTGGCAGCCGAGGCTTTAGAGCATCTGGATTACGATGACCAGTATAGGCTTTTAGATCACTCGGATGAAAACGTGGCCAGGGAAATCCTTTCGGCCATGGGCCGCGACGCAATAGCCGACCTTGTAATGGCAATACACCCTAACAAAGCCCAAAAGATCTTGCAAATGGTTCCGCACGAATACCTCGATAGCATCAAATTTTTAATGACCTATCCCGAGGATTCGGCCGCCGGCATAATGTCTTTGGATTATATCCAAGTAAGACAATACTGGACGATCGAACGCGTCATAGACTATTTTCGAAAAGTCGGAAGAAAACAAAGCATCGCCAACTACATTTACGTCGTTGACAGCGTTGGAAAACCTGTAGGAGTGCTGTCGCTTAAAGAACTGCTTTTAAGCGATCCGAAGGAATTGGTGTCCGAGGTAATGCACAAGAACATCATAATTGTACAGGCCAACGCAGACCAGGAAGAAGCCGCAAGAATAATGAGCCAATACGACCTGATGATACTTCCCGTGGTAAATGAGCAGGGCCATCTTGTTGGAGTCATTACTGCGGACGATATAATGGACGTCATAGAAGAGGAAGACACGGAAGATATCCACAAATTAGGCGGTAGCCGTCCTTTGGACCTGCCTTACCTGGAATCCGACTTGAAGACGCTTTTCAGCAAGCGCATCGGGTGGCTTGTAGCCCTTTTTGTCGTCCAGGCTGTAACGAGCAATATCTTAAAATATTATCAGGATGTTTTAAGCAGCATAATTACCCTGACCTTTTTTATCCCACTGCTTGCTGACGTGGGCGGTAATTCAGGAACTCAGGCTTCATCTTTGGTCATTAGGTCCTTGGCTTTAGGCGAAGTTACGATAAAAGATTTTACTGAAATCTTGTTTAAAGAACTGAGGGTAAGCGCCTTGATGGGCCTGGTGATGGGAATAGGAGGATACCTTTTTGCGTGGGCAGTTAGCGGTTCAACGAGCGTAGCGTTGGTGGTAGCTATCACCCTCACCGTAGTTTTAATAGTAAGTTCTACCATCGGTGCCATACTTCCCGTCATAGGGAGATTGTTTAAATTAGATCCTGCAGTATTTTCTGCGCCGCTCATTACCACTGTTGTCGACATCACTGCGCTAGTGGTATACTTCAACGTAGCGATAAAGCTACTGAAGATAGTATAGCACTATAAACATAAAGGGCCGTCAGTGGTTTTCATATGACGGCCCTTTATGTTTTTTAGTCCAGATAAATTATATAAGGAAGAGGCCTTTCCCTGCCTCCCGGGGAATGATTTATGAGGACACCCTTCCACCAAAGGGCCGAAGAACCTCCGCCGTCCAAATTTACGGCGTCTTTGATGCCCAAGCGCTTGGCAACGCTTCTTAACTCGTGCAAAGTTACGCCCCTTGAATGCCACGGATCACGACCGTCCACGACAACCCAATAAACTTTACTTCCATCGCTTCCCCACAGCGTCCTGGGATGTCTTTTGTCGGTAAAACTAGGCTTGAATCCTTCGCTAACGTTAACATCCATCCCGTTAGTCAAAAGAAGGGGTCCGGCCTGAAAGGCCCACTTGGCGTGGTTAAATTCTTGAGGCTCGAGGGTGGATATTACCTCAACATCCGTGCCTAAAACGACGTTTGCAAAAAATTGCCTGCTATTTCCCCGAGCTACCAGTAAAAACCCGTCACGCGGTATGTAGTGATGAGCGGCCGTACCCGCACCCTGCTTCCAGGTTATCTTGCCGCCTCGAACCATCACTTCCAGGGCATCGGATTGCAAACCCCTGGCCTCGGGGCCGAACTCCGGCGTATAAATAGTTATCCCGTGATAGGTCGGGGCAACATTGACACCTTCTACATGAAATTCTGCACTTGTGCCTACTTTCACTTTAACCTTTGCCCTGACTTGGCCTATAAAAATCTTTCCCGAGTCATCCCATCCGATCGCAGTTCGACCGCTATAGGGCGTATAAACGACCTTGCCATCCATCATGACCAACCCTATGGGCTTTACGCCGCTGAAATATCCGCCATTAACGGCTGCCCTTGCGTTTTTCTCCCTGGCCATCTCGCTCAAAGGATTCGATGTTCCATATTCCGTGCTCGAAAGAGCGATCTTTGGGGTCACGCGAGCAGCATCAAAGGCCAGGGCGACCCAAAAAAGTGCCGGGCTTTCCTCAGCAGCCCCATAGGGAACAATTGAAGCGGTCAAGTGCTTTGGCAAAGAAGTTAAAACTTCATAGGCCTTGATGTAATTTGCAAAGGGACCTATGGTTACCTGAAAGGCCCATTCCTGCCGCACTACGAAAGCAGGAAGGCCCAAGTTTTTCAAGTAGCCTGCGAGATCACGAGCTTTCGCCTCGGCATCAAGAGGTATTTCATCGACCAAAACCAACCAAAGTTTTGGAGGGCGTCCAATTCCCTCCCTGTGCATCGTGACGGTAACTATGTCATCTCTGAGGGTTTTTTCAAAAATCAGACCATTTTTGCAGTTTTTTAACCAGGCAACGAGGGAATTTAAACCGGAGCGCGTTACGTTGTCCCTCGGGTTCGATAAAAATTCGTCCGGGGCCTTTGGGGTCATCTCACTTGCTATCGCCATGTAGGGCATAAGATGAAGCGGCACTCCGCTTTTGTCTCCTTCAAATTCGCATATCGAACTTAATATTTCAGCTTCGTTAAAGAGACCAAGGGCGCGCACGGCAAACATGACGGCCTCTGCGTTAGCCGCCTCTAAAGTAGGGTGAAAATGCTCGAAGGGCGGCAAAATTCCCAAGGCCTTTGCGGCCTGTATTGACTCTCCGTGAAGGGTGAGCTTTGAGACGTCGACAAATCCGGAGTCACCTTGAACGAGGGGCAACTCCAAGGCGGACATTATCTCGTAAACTACCTCTCCGCGAGATATGGCCGCCGCAGTGCTAGTTTGCAATAGGACCAAACAAAATACCAGGAGAATTATTGACCTTGCTTTTCCTTTCCTGCCTGACAACATGAAGCAGCCTCCTTAAGTCTTAGGTAAAGGTGAGCGACTTTCCGTTCGCTTCCGCTAAAAATATTTACCACGAATTTCATTATTTTAAAAGCAGCGGTTTTGCAAAGGGGAATCTACGAAGTTAGAATTACCCTTGCCCTTTGATGTCGAAGATGGCAAACTAAACATATACACACTTTTTAACAATTTTGACATTACTTGTCCGTGTAAAATCTCTGTTCTATAATATAATACGATATGAAATATATATACTAAACTAATGATAACATAACCCGGCAAATGCAGAGGTGCGAACTCGTCAGCATTATTCCTTTTTTGCTTGTAAACTTATGTTTATTGACAAAATACCACAAAGGGCTTTATATTGTTTCTATGGGTCATTTAAACCGAGAGCATTGGTACAATATCAGGAGGTGTTGGTAAATGAAAAAATGTTTACTTTATTTATCCGTCATAGTGATGGCCTTGTTCATGGTAGTTGCACCCGCCTTTGCAAAGACATACATTGTCGGCACGAGCGCGGATTTCCCGCCCTTTGAATACATCGAAAAGGGCCAAATAGTGGGATTTGACATCGACTTGATAAAGGCGATTGCCGAAAGCCAAGGCATCAAGGTCGAGTTTCAGGATATCAGCTTTGACTCCCTCATCCCCGGTTTAAATGCCGGCACAATCGATATCGTGGCTTCCGGCATGACCATTACCGAAGAAAGGGCAAAGGTCGTGGACTTTACGGAGCCTTACTACTCGGCAAATCAGGCCGTGCTGGTAAAAGAGGGAAGTGGAAAAAACGTCACTGTTTTGTTTGGAGACCACAAGCTGGCAGTGCAGACGGGAACCACGGGAGACCTTTGGGTGGAGGAAAACTTGGAGAAAACGGGCATACTGAAAGGCAAGGTAACCCGCTTTGATACCTTCGTTTTGGCAATTCAAGACCTCTTAAACGGAAATGTTGACGGCGTAGTCTTGGATACCCCTGTTGCCCTACGGTATGCGGCGGAAAATCCGGTCGTTATGGTGGCCGAAATAATCACCGGCGAGGAATACGGCTTTGCGGTCGCCAAGGGCAACAAAGAACTCCTCGAAAAGTTGAACAAAGGACTTGAAGAAGTGAAGGCGAGCGGCAAGATGGACGAACTTTTAAAGAAATATTTTTAAATAAAGGCGCGCAGACGAGGGATTTGTTTTGTTAGATTTTTTTGAACTGGTACAAAAGTCCCTCCCAACCTTGTTGGAAGGGACTTTTGTTACTATAAAACTTACGATCTTAATCTTAGCCCTGGGATTGGTGTTGGGTTTGATCATAGCTTTTTTTCAAACTTACGGCAACAAGCCCGTTCGCCTGCTGGCGGGCATTTACGACAGGATTTTCAGAAGCGTGCCGGAACTGGTGCTGCTCCTTTTGGTCTTTTACGGCCTCCCCAATATCGGATTTAGGCTGAGCCCCTTTTATGCCGCAGTGTTGGCCTTGGGCCTGCGTTCGGCGGCCTACATGGCTCAAATTTTCAGGGGAAGTTTCATGTCAGTTGGCTCAGACCAACTGACGGCGGCCTACTCTTTGGGCATGGGTGAATACAAAGCTTTTATATACGTAATTTTCCCGCAGGCGATCAGGGCCTTTATTCCCCCCTTCGCCAATGAATACGCCATAATACTCAAAGACACGTCCCTTGCTTACGCCATAGGAGTGGTCGAACTTTTAAGGCACGGCCAATACATCATCGCCGTAGAATATAAGCCTCTGCCTATATTTTTGGTAATCGCAGCCATCTACTTCGTCCTTACGTTTGGAGTGGCAAGGCTTTTAAAGATGCTTGAAAATAAACTCAAGATTCCAGGGATAGGAGTGTAAAAGTTAAATGTCGGACAAACCGCTGCTCAGGATAATAAACTTAAAAAAACGCTTTGGCGACAAGGTGGTACTCGACGGAATCTCTTTCGACTTAAATAAGGGAGAAACAAAAGTCATAATAGGCCCTAGCGGCACGGGAAAAAGCACGCTCTTAAAGTCCATAAACAGACTTGTCGTACCCGACGAAGGCGAGATCTGGCTAGGTGACACGGAAATCGTAAGGTGTAAAAACATCAACGCCATCAGGCAACAGATTGGCTACGTTTTTCAAGACTTCGGCTTGTTCAATCACCTGACGGCCCTGGAAAACGTCATGATAGGGCTGACAAAGGTCAAAAAAATCCCGAAGAAAGAGGCCTTGGAGCGGGCTCGCTACGAGCTAAACAGGGTGGGATTATCTGGGATAGAAGACCTTTACCCGGCACAGCTTTCGGGCGGGCAAAAACAAAGAGTTGCCATCGCACGGGCCTTGGCGATGGACCCCAAGCTGATGCTCTTTGACGAACCAACGTCCGCTTTGGATCCGGAGCTAATAGGCGAAGTTTTGGCGGTAATGCAGGAACTGGCCGAGTCCAACATGACCATGCTCGTCGTATCTCACGAGATGGGCTTTGCAAGGTCGGTTTCAGACGAAATCATATTCATAGAAGATGGGAAAATCGTGGAACAGGCTCCCCCTGAAAAGATGTTTAAAGATCCTGAAAATCCGCGCACCAGGGAGTTTTTATTTAAACTGAGCGAACTTTACGGAGAAGGCTAAAGGCAGGAGATTGACGTGTCCGAATTTTTAAGACAGTTTATGATCGTAGATATTTTCGTAACCAACTTCGGGACCTTGATGCAAGGCCTGGTGTTCACCTTTGAGCTTGCCATAGTTTCAATGGTTTTTGGCACCATCTTTGGCGTCCTGCTTGCCTTGGGAAGAAGTTTTGGCACTAGGCTTCTGTCGTGGCTTTGTACCGCCTATATCGAAATTATCCGAGGAACGCCGCTTCTTGCTCAACTTTTCATACTCTACTTTGCGCTTCCTCCTTACGGCATAAGGCTGTCAGCGATAACTGTGGCATTTTTGGGTTTTACCTTAAATTCCGCGGCTTACCAGGCTGAGTATACGCGCGGCTCCATAGAAGTCGTGGGAGAGGATCAATACATGGCGGCTTATTCTTTGGGCATGAGCAGCTGGCAGACCATAATTTACGTAGTGCTGCCTCAGGCCATCAGGTGGTCGATCCCCGCATGGACGAACGAATTAATTTACTTGCTTAAATCCACGTCAATAGCTTACGTAATCGGAGCACCGGATCTTTTAACACAGGGAAAGTTCATCGCCAGCAGAAACTATCAATTTTTTAGGGTGTATTTAATTGTTGCCCTCATATACCTCGTAATAGTCCTGGCTGCCGCCAGGTTGATCGGCAAGATTGAAAAGAAAATCGAAATACCCGGTTTTGGTTATACAAAAAATCAACGTTGACGACTAAAACAATATAACATCAGTCGGTACGCTCTATTTCGATGGCGAACCAATAAATTGCCGACAAATTGCAGATATACAAGTATTACGTCAGATTTTTCCGGTGGCATTTTCCTTAAACGTATCCCTCGAAGCTTCATTTCAAATCAAATCCTGTCCTGCAAAAACATTCAGCCGACAAAAACTAGGAGCCAATTATTAGCTGAGTAAACTTCTGCATTTGAGTTGACAGGTATATAAATTGCTGCTATTCTTTTAAAAAATGGGACGTAATGTCCCATATTTGGGGGAAGAAAATGGCTAAGACCACTTTCAAAACCGATACAGTGAGCAAAGTAACGGCCATAATGGAGCTTTTGTGCTCTTCTCATAATACCTATAGCCTTAGGGAGATAGAAAGCCTCACGGGAATACCCAAAAGCACTCTACATCGTTTGTTAAAATCCCTGGAAAGACAGGAATGGGTATACCAAGACCATGAGACCGATCAATTTCGCCCTGGAGTCAGATTCTTTCTCCTTCACAACGAAAAGCTTTTTCATCAAGCCTTGATCAATGCCGCTTCTCCCGAAATGAAGCGGTTGGTGCGTGAAACGCAAAAGACCGCCATATTAAGCGTTCTGGAAGGAACTGCCGGTTTGTGCATTTACCACGTCGAACCGGCATGCCCTGTCAAATACGTAGCTCACCGCGGGATGAGTATACCCCTTCATGTAAGCGCTACCGGAAAAGTGCTGCTGGCATTTAGCCCAAAAGATCTTCAAGATCGCATCGTCTATAACAACATCCCCCAAGAAATCGACAAAGACCGCCTTAAAGAAGAACTTGAAGAAATCAAAGAGCAAGGTTTTGCTTACAGCAGGGAGGAATGGATCCCCCACGCAGGAGACATAAGCGTGCCCCTTTTTGACTCAAGGGGTTTATTTGTGGCTCAGCTTGGTTTGGCGGGATTAGCTGCCAGTTTCGACGGTCAAGAAGAGGTGATCGTCGAAAAATTAAAGGATGCTGCAGCCCGCATAAAAGAGCAACTTTGACCACTTTAAAAAATTAAAAAAGGAGGTAGTTTGAGGTGAAAGAAATAAACATGTTAAACAGCAAGGCCATGACCATCAAGCTTGACCCCGAACTTCCCGAGTACCCTCCCTTTGAACCAAATATCAGAAGAGCACCTGACAGGGGCTTCACGCTGAGCCAAGATGAAGCAGAGCTCGCGCTGAAAAACGCCCTGCGCTATATCCCCGAGGAACTTCACGAAAAGCTTGCTCCCGAATTCATGGAAGAGCTCGCAACCCGAGGCCGCATTTACGGTTACAGGTTCAGGCCAAAGGGGCGCATTTGGGGACGTCCCATCGACGAATACAAGGGAAATTGCATCGAGGGCAAGGCCTTTCAAGTCATGATCGACAACAACCTGGACTTCGAAGTAGCCCTTTACCCCTACGAGCTTGTAACTTACGGCGAAACGGGCCAGGTATGCCAAAACTGGATGCAGTATCGGTTGATCAAAAAGTATCTTGAAATTTTAGACCAAAACCATACGCTTGTCGTGATGTCGGGCCATCCTTTGGGACTTTTTAAATCACACCCGGAGGCTCCAAGGGTAATCATAACAAACGGCCTGCTGGTGGGGATGTACGATGACCAGGAAAACTGGCACAGAGGAATGCAGCTTGGAGTCACAAATTACGGACAGATGACTGCCGGCGGATGGATGTATATAGGACCACAGGGAATCGTTCACGGTACTTACAACACCATACTTAACGCAGGAAGATTGCACCTGGGCCTTAAACCCGGCGATGACATGCGAGGACACCTTTTTATATCCTCAGGACTGGGCGGCATGAGCGGAGCTCAACCCAAGGCCTGCGAAATAGCTGGGGCCGTGGGCATCATCGCCGAAGTGGATCCCTCGAGGATCGAGACGCGAAAAAAACAGGGTTGGGTGTCCCTTGTATCTTCTGATTTAGACGAAGTGTTTAGGGTTGCAAACAAACATCTTAAAGATAAAGAACCCATTTCCATAGCCTACTACGGAAACATCGTTGACCTGCTCGAGTACGTCGTCAAAATAGGAATAAATGCAGAGTTAATTTCCGATCAGACGTCTTGTCATGCCGCCTACGACGGGGGTTATTGCCCTCAGGGACTTACCTTCGAGGAAAGGACAAAGATGCTGTCGGAAGACAGAGAGAGATTCAAACAGCTGGTGGACAAGAGCTTGCGCAAGCATTTCGAACTGATTAAGACGCTTGTGGACCGCGGGGCGTACTTCTTCGATTACGGTAATTCCTTCATGAAGGCCGTATATGATGCGGGCGTCAAAGAAATTTGTAAAAACGGCATTGACGAAAGGGACGGCTTCATATTCCCCTCTTACGTAGAAGACATCATGGGACCGCTTCTTTTTGATTACGGCTACGGACCTTTCAGGTGGGTCTGTTTATCCGGTAAGCGCGAAGACCTGCTTAAAACGGACAAGGCAGCCCTGGAATGCATCGATCCAAACCGCAGGCCCCAAGATAGGGATAACTACATCTGGATAAGAGATGCCGATAAAAATAACCTGGTCGTCGGTACTCAGGCAAGGATACTTTATGCCGACGCAGATCTCAGGCTTGCCATAGCGCGCAAGTTCAACGAAATGGTTCGAAGGGGCGAAATTGGGCCCGTCATGCTCGGGAGAGATCACCACGACACGGGCGGGACGGATTCACCCTTCAGGGAGACGGCTAACATAAAAGACGGAAGCAACATAACGGCGGACATGGCGGTACATTGCTACGCCGGAAACGCAGCTCGCGGGATGTCGTTGATAGCCCTTCACAACGGAGGCGGAGTCGGGATAAGCAAGGCCATAAACGGAGGATTCGGCCTTGTGCTCGATGGAAGCGAGCGCATCGATAAGATCATAAACAGAGCAATCGCCTGGGACGTGTTGGTTGGCGTGGCGAGAAGATCATGGGCAAGAAACAGCGGTGCAATGGAAGTTGCCCGTGAGGTAAACGAAAACCAAAAGAGCGATTACCACATTACCCTCCCCTACGTACCCGATGAAGACTTAGTTGTCGAGACAGTGGCTAAGGTCTTCAAAAAATGAGAAATAAGTAGGTCAACAAACCCCTCCAGGCCCTTTGGCTAGGAGGGGTTTGTTTTTAATCCCTCTCTCGTCCCAGCTCAGCTGATCGCTCAGCGGCATCTGCCACTGCTCTTATCACCAATCCTCGGAAACCGCCGTCTTCCAGTGCAGCTACGCCGGCAATGGTGGTACCGGCTGGAGAGGTTACCCTGTCCTTGAGACTGCCCGGGTGTTCGCCCGTTTCAATTACCATTTTAGCGGCGCCAAATACTGTCTGTGCTGCCAGAGTCATAGCTACCGGGCGCGGCAAACCGGCCATGACGCCACCATCGGCAAGTGCTTCAATAAAGATATATACATAAGCTGGTGCAGAACCGCTGAGCCCTGTCACGGCATCCAACAAGCTTTCATCCAAAACGACGACTTTCGCGACAGCGGACAACAGAGCTTTAACTTCGTCTACATCGGATTCTTTTGCATTCGGTCCCATCGCTATGGCCGCAGCCCCGGCCTGAACCAGGCAAGGTGTATTGGGCATAACTCTTATCAATCGTGCCGGCCCTGTGTACTTGTTTAAATAAGAAAGAGGTACACCGGCCATGATGGAAACTACCAAGTGTTTATCCTCCCAGAGACCCTTTAGTTCGGATAGAATGACAGGCGCCACCTGGGGCTTTACTGCTAGGAAAATTATTCGGGATTTTTCCAGTATCTCAGTATTGCTGGCAGTCGTTTGTACCCCCAATGACTCCTTGAGGTATGAAAGCCGATTAGCATCGATATCTGATACCCACACCTTATCCGGTTGAACTAAGCCCTTGGCCAAAATACCTCTAAGTAAGGCTTCGGCCATGGCTCCTCCGCCAATAAAACCTAGCATTTTGCCAGCCTCCCATCTCAGTTTTATCTGATTCTATCTTCTGAATAACCTCTTAAATTTTTAACACAAAATTGTGTAGTTGTCAAAATAACTACCGGCAGCGTTTAGCAAAAGTGCATGCTGCCGGTAGTTATTTTCTTCATTTTGTCTTAACCTTTATTTTTCGTCCATGAATGGGTATCTGTACCCTACTGGCGGATTGAGGTGTTCTTTGATGGCTCTCGGGCTTACCCAGCGCATCATGTTGATTTTGGAGCCTGCCTTGTCATTGGTACCTGAGGCTCTTGCTCCTCCGAAGGGCTGCTGAGCGATTACTGCGCCAGTGGGCTTATCGTTAATGTAGAAATTACCGGCGGCATGGGTCAGGCGCTTTTCGATCTTGACTATGGCTTCTCTGTCCTGAGCAAAAACTGCACCTGTGAGTCCATAGATTGAAGTTGAATCGCAAAGATCCAAAGCTTCCTCAATTTCCTCATCTTTGTAGATATATATTGTTAAAACCGGCCCAAATATCTCTTCTTCCATGGTCTTGAAGCGAGGGTTGGTCGTTACTATTACGGTGGGTTCGATGAAAAAGCCAACGCTGTCGTCGGCGTTCCCGCCGCAGATTATCTCGGCTTCCGGAGACTCCTTGGCGTAGTCGATATACCCTTTTATTGACCGAAATGCCTGAGCATCGATTACGGCGCCCATGAAATTTGTGAAGTCTTCTATGTCACCCATCTTTATCGTGCTTATCTCTTCAACGAGCCTTTTCTTCAACGCGGGCCACATGCTCTCAGGGACATAAGCGCGCGATGCCGCAGAACATTTCTGCCCCTGGAATTCAAAGGCCCCCCTGACCAAAGCTGTAACCAATGGCTCAAGATCCGCAGAGGGGTGAACGAAGACAAAGTCTTTTCCGCCTGTCTCACCTACGAGCCTAGGATAGGTCCTGTAATTTGGCAAGTTTTGTCCCACAGTTTGCCACATAGACTGGAACGTCGCCGTAGAACCCGTGAAGTGTACACCCGCGAGCCATGGATTTAAAAGGGCGATGCTTCCTAGCACATTTCCGGGGCCTGGGATAAAGTTTATAACTCCATCTGGAAGGCCCGCTTTTCGAAGGATAGTCATCACGTGATATGCTGAATACACGGCGGAGGAGGCGGGTTTCCAGAGCACCACGTTTCCGGCCATAGCAGCGCTAGTGGGAAGGTTGCCGGCGATGGAGGTAAAATTAAAGGGAGTTACAGCAAAGACAAACCCTTCAAGTGCTCTGTACTCCATTCGGTTCCAGGAGTCCTTCGTAGACTCGGGCTGTTCTTTGTAGATTTCATTGAGAAAATAAGCGTTAAACTTGAGCATGTCTATAAGCTCGCATGCAGAGTCGATCTCAGCTTGATATGCCGTCTTGCTCTGACAAAGCATTGTAGCCGCGTTAATCGTGCTCCGACACGGTCCGGCGAGCATCTCGGCTGCCTTTAGGAAAATAGAAGCCCTATGCTCCCATGGCATTGACTCCCAATCGTGCCGTGCGGCAAGAGCTGCCTCGATAGCATCATTTACTTCCTTCTCCCCTGCCATATGGTACCTTCCAATCACCACTTCTTTGTTATGGGGAATTATGCACATACCCAACTTTCCGGTGCGCACTTCCTTGCCACCGATTATAAGGGGTATCTCAATCTCCTGGGTTCTGAGCTCAACCAAACGAGCTTTTAGTTCTTCTCTTTCCTTTGTACCCGGCGCATAGGACAACACGGGTTCATTCTTGGGTTTTTCTATCTTAAATACAGCATTGGACACCATCGCTCACCTCTCATTAAAGTGTTCAAACCTTAGTGCTCTCAGCTTCAACCACTCATAGGCAGGCTCCAAGCATATTTGCCATGCTTAACTTGCGTCACGTCGACACATAGCCCGCTTCCGTGAACTCCCCTTTAGGGCTTAGAGCATGAACCGGTAAAAACCTATGTTGCAGTTTTTCCCCGGTTTTATTCAGGGCCTTGCCAGTGCCAGCAGTTGCTCAGTAGTTAATCTATTTCAAGAGCATCCCTCCTTTATTAAAGGTCTATTAGTGCTGCTTTGTCTTTAAAATGAGAAAACCCCTTCCCGCCGGGAAGGGGTACAATAATATTTCTTTTCCTCCTTTCCAAGCGGGAGGCCTTTCCGTTTCCGAAAAGACCCTATCGGTCGATGCTCATAGGCCAAACGCCCTTAGAGACTTCGACTCGGAGGCTCTCATTTTATGAACACGGATTTTATTTAATCTTTACTTTATCAAAAAAGAACTCATCGCTGATATTGATAATATCAAGTAAAGTGATTAAATGTCAACAAGAAGGGAGGCTCTGCGCACGTCCGCTCACCCAAGCATGTCTTGATCGCTAAAAAACGTGGCAGGAGCTTTAAAAGAACAGCAAAGGAGCCCCTCCGAACTTTTTATGTCCTGAGGGGCTCCTTGTATTCATAATTCAGAGAAGAATAATTTTGCCAAGGAAAATTAAAATGGTCCGTATCCCACGATGTGAGCTACAATTACCACGATTGTCCCGATCACGTGCCAAAACACCATAAGAGGCCATATGAATTTAAACCATCTTTCGTAAGGGATCTTGGCCATGCCGAGAGTGGCCATCAGCACACCTGAAGTTGGAATGATCTGGTTAGTAAATCCGTCACCGTATTGGTAAGCCAGCACCGCGGTCTGCCGCGTAACTCCTATCAAATCAGCAATGGGAGCCATGATCGGCATTGTGGCCATCGCCTGCCCGCTTCCTGAAGGTATGAAGAAATTAATAATCGTATGGACCCAAAACATACCGGCAGCGGACAGCGCGCCAGGCAAGCGAGAAACCCAGTTTGCCAGGAAATAAATGACTGTATCGATTATCTGACCCTCGGTCATGACAACTAGTATGGCCCTTGCAACTCCCACCACCAACGCTCCAAAGGCTATGCTCTGGGAACCTTCGACGAATGCCCTTGCTATGGCGTTCGGATTAAGCCCTCCTATTAAACCGCATATGATGCCCATAGCTAAAAATATTGTTGCCAATTCCATGATGTAATAACCTTTCGCCATAACCCCGTATATCATATAGGCAAAGAACAATAGGAGCACCAGCAGTACAAGCTTGTGAATCGTGGTGAGCTTCGATTCCTCGTTTAACCTTTGTCCCGATATTTCCTCTTCTTTAAATAGATCGTAAACGATGCTTTCTTTAGGATTTTCTTTAACCTTGGAGGCATATCGCATCACGTAGTAGCAAGCCACAATGAATAGCACTGCAAATCCAACGATTCTAAGCCAGATCCCGGAGAAAAGTGGCAACTCGGAAATGCTTTGAGCCACGCCCACTGTAAAAGGATTTAGGATGCCGCCCGCAAATCCGACGGCAGCACCCGTAGAGATGATGGCTGTTCCAACGAGGGGATCAAAGCCGACGGCAGTGGCTAAAGCCACGCCCATGGGTATGAAGACGATGGTTTCCTCAGACATACCAAAGGACAATCCCCCGAGGGAAAAGACGAACATCGTTACAGGAATAAGCAATTTTTCTCTTCCCTTTAACATCAACACGATCTTTGATATCCCCGCATCGATAGCTCCTGTCGCCTGAATTATCGTGAAGGCTCCGCCCACGACAAAGATAAAAAAGATGACTTCCGCCGCCTCAATCATCCCCTTTGGGACGGAGGCAAAGACGTCCCAAAACCCGACCGGCGTGGGCTCGACGTAATGAAAGCTTTGTGGGTCCACGAGCGTTCGCCCCGTAGCCTCATCTTTAAATCTGTCAAACACTCCTGCTGGCACAACGTAAGTCCCAATAGCTACCACTATAACGATCAGAAATAAAAGCACGTAAGTATGCGGCACGACTAACCTTCGCATCTTTAACCACCCTTTCTAATGCTATCAAAGTTCAAAAAACCAAACCAAAATTTAGATATGATGTAGCTTTTTTAACATATGTTTATACCCTGTGTCAAGGAAACAAAGTAGAAGCCTTTAGCGATTATACCGTAACTTTTATGTAAAGGCAGGATAATAACACTCCATCTAGGCCCAGATGCTTCTGCAAGAAGGTGTTCTGCGCTAAAAGTTCCTCTTGCAGAATAAAGGGGTGTGCTTTATAATCGAAACAACAGTGGGCGACTAGCTCAGCGGGAGAGCGCTTCCCTCACACGGAAGAGGTCGCAGGTTCGAAACCTGCGTCGCCCACCATTTTTATTTTCAGGTCTTAAGTTTCCCCAAATAAGCCATCTTGACCCTCGGGTCAGAAAGCAATTCCATCGAAGGTCCTTGTATGATGACCCGCCCCGTCTGCATAACATATCCGCGATGGGACAGCATCAAGGCTTGCCTCGCGTTTTGTTCGACGAGCACAATTGTTACACCCCGCTTGTTTATCAACTTCAGCTCATCAAAAATTTCCTTTATAAGAATGGGAGCCAACCCTAAAGATGGTTCATCGAGCAACAAAACTCGCGGCCGCGACATTAGAGACCTGGCAATGGACAACATTTGCTGTTCTCCACCGGAAAGCGTAGCGCCGGGCTGATCTTTTCTTTCTTTAAGGCGAGGGAAAAGAGTGTAAACCCATTCCAAATCCTCCTGAACTTGCTCCTTGTCTTTTCTTAAAAAAGCCCCTACCATCAGATTTTCGCTGACGGTGAGAGGTCCAAATATTTTTCGCCCCTCGGGCACTAAGGATATCCCGCTGGCCACAACTTTATGGCTTCTTTTCGCCAATGGCTTGCCCTCAAACAAGATTTCACCCATTTCTATCGGCACGGCCCCCATTACGGAATTCAACAGCGTCGATTTGCCCGCCCCGTTTGCTCCGATGACACATACTATTTCGCCTTCATATACATCCATGGAAATGCCATGAAGTGCCTTTATCGCGCCATAACTTACAACGAGCTCTCGGATCGATAAAATTGGCTCAAGGGTCGTCATGGCTCATGCCTCCTCTCCAAGGTAGGCAGCCAACACTTCCGGGTGGCTTTGTATCTCATCGGGCGTTCCCTCGGCTATCTTTGCACCAAAGTTCATGCACGCAACACGATCGCATATTTCCATCACGAGCTCCATGTGGTGTTCGATAACTATAATAGTTAT
>NZ_CALETC010000195.1:0-16049 GCF_937920065.1 Acetomicrobium mobile | reverse complement strand
TAGGACCATCTGCCTGTATGTTGGGCGGGTTGGTCATATGTGCCATAGGTTTGAAAATGTTGTTTATATGAATTTGTAAATGTTCTTTATTGATGAAGCATGTCTAAGATTTTAACTCACGTTAGGATGAGGATCGCTCGTGTCAACATACAACCAGCCCTTGGCCTGTTTTTCCAAGACACAGAGGCCTTAATATTATGTTCGGCATTCCTAACATAATCCTTGACATATCTTGACCATTATGCATATAATGTTTTTTGGTCATGGTAATAGTTGCAAGATAGGGGTGCTGTGGTATGGGAAGTCTTACTGAGAAAATAGAAAAATATATTCGTAATCAACTTGAAGCGAATACCGATGATGAAATTATCTTGCGGCGAAAGGAGCTAGCTAGCTTTTTTGGATGCGTGCCCAGTCAGATTAACTACGTGTTGCAAAGCAGGTTTACGCCTGAAAGAGGCTTTATCGTTGAAAGTCAACGAGGGGGGCACGGCTACATTCGAATCATAAGAGTGTCCTTATCGGATGTGGAAGATCGATTGAATCACCTAGAGGATATTTTGGATGATGTTATGTCACTGCAGGACATGAGGCGTCTTTTGAAGAATTTAGAAGAGCGAGAGATACTAACGCTAAGGGAACGAGCCATTTTAGAGGTGATGTTGAGGTTTATGGACGAAATGCTGACATCGCTCTTCGATCTTCCTGTGTACCGAAGAGATGAACTTAACACAGAACTTGTAAGGCGGATACTGAAGAGCCTCGCTATTATATAGGCATTATTAGGGGGAATAGCTATGTTGTGCGAACGTTGTCAAGATCGGGAGGCGGAGGTACACATAAAACAAATGATTAATGGGGAAGTAAGGGAGTATCACCTTTGCAGGGAGTGCGCTGAGGCTATGAGCCTTGAAATTGACGTGTTTCCCCATTTAAGCTTCGATTTATCTTGGGAGAATTTGTTGGGATCGTTGTTTGAGCCTTTAGCATCCAAGAGTGCGCGCAGGACAACTCAGACGGAGGTCAGATGTCAAGATTGTGGATTGGATTTCACGACGTTTCAAAAAAGCGGCAAATTTGGCTGCCCTACCTGTTACAAAACGTTTAGGGAATACATCAAACCACTACTTCGCAAGATCCATGGATCTGACCGACATAGGGGAGACAGACCAGATGTCAGTGCTTTTAGAGGAGAAGCGGTTAAGAGTGAGCTTGAACGATTGCAAGGAGAACTAAAAGAGGCTGTAGAAAGAGAGGAGTATGAACGCGCAGCCAAGATCCGCGATCGCATTCGTGAATTGACATCGAAAGGTGATGGTAGTGATGGCAAGGCATGACTTGTTAGCGCATCCTATTGAATGGATCAAAGGAAGGGGCAGCAGCTCTAACATTGCCGTTTCTAGTCGCATCAGATTGGCTAGAAATTTAAGTAAATATCCCTTTACGCATCGATGTAGCAAAGAAAAGTTATTGGCTATAGCCGAAGAAGTAAAACACGTTATATCTGAATCAGATATTTTAAAAAATAGCGACGTTGTGGAAATGGATGTGCTTGATCCCTTATCCAGGTGGATTTTGGTTGAAAGACATTTGATTAGTCCTCCTTTTGCTAATGGCGGTCTTGGGCGAGTTGTGATCATAGATCCAAAGGGTGTGGTTTCCATAATGGTGAACGAAGAAGACCACTTGCGGATTCAGGTGATCTTGGCCGGCCTGGAACTTAATGAAGTATGGCGCATCGCAAAAAAGGTCGAAAAGGTCTTTGAGGAATTAGGATATGCCTTTGATCCTGATTTCGGCTATCTTACCGCTTGTCCGACAAATGTAGGAACTGGAATGCGCGCATCGGTAATGGTTCACATCCCTGCACTCGAAATGTCAAAGCAGGTAGTCAAGCTTGTGAATGAAAGCAACCGCATTGGGCTTACGGTAAGGGGAAGTTATGGCGAAGGAAGTGATGTGCTGGGGTCTTTGTATCAGATTTCAAATCAAATTACCCTGGGCTTAAGCGAGGAAGAGTTAGTAGATAAGGTATCTTCTGCGGTAAGTCAAGTGGTTGCGGAAGAAGAGCGCGCCAGGACCGTCATGAAGCGCAAGCTGGGCATATCGCTGGATGATAGAGTATGGCGGGCTTTTGGGATATTGCGTTACTCCAGGAGCATTGCCAGTAGAGAGGCGCTTGAGTTAATTTCGTTAATTAAAATGGGCAGCGATATGGGGATAACTCCCGAGATTTCAGTTGAAGAATGGAACAACCTTGTACTGGGCGTGCAGCCCAATCACGTGCAAATGTATGCAGGTAAAGAATTATCGCCAGAGGAGCGAGACGTTTTTAGGGCAACGTTTTTGCGAGAACGTATCAAAGCGATCGAAAACAGATAGATCATAAGAGGTGAAAAAGTATGTGGCAATTTTTTACGGAACGAGCAAGAAGAGTGATTCAATTAGCCCATCGTGAGGCTTTAAGACTAGGTCACGACATTATCGGGACCGAACATATATTACTTGGTTTACTAGTCGAGGGAGATGGGGTGGCAGCTCACGTATTGACATCTTTGGGCATCGACCTGGACGAGGTTCGAAGGAGAGTAGAGCAACTTGTCGGTAAAGGGCAACCCAAGGAAAAACCGGTGGATCTTCCCTTAAGTCCTAGAGCCAAACGAGTGCTAGATTTAGCCATGAGAGAAGCCCGAAATATGGGCGTTAACTATGTCGGGACGGAGCATATACTTCTAGGGTTGCTTGCGGAAGGAGAGGGCATTGCAGCTCAAGTGCTCATGAGCATGGGCCTGGATATGCAAAAAGTGTATCAAGAGGTAGTGCGCTATCTTTCCGGGGGAGATGTGGATCAGATGAATCAACCAGGGTTGTCGAAGAAAAGAACTCGCACCAAAACTCCTACACTCGATCAACTGGGCATTGATTTAGTAGAAATGGCTCGTCAAGGAGAGCTTGATCCTGTCATAGGCAGAGAGCGCGAGATACAACGAGTGATTCAAATTTTGTCGCGAAGGACCAAAAACAACCCGTGCCTTATAGGCGATCCTGGTGTGGGTAAGACCGCTATAGTTGAGGGGTTAGCTCAAATGATTGCCAGTGGCGAGGTGCCCGAGGTTCTCAAGAACAAACGAATTGTGCAACTTAACATTGGCAACCTCGTTGCGGGCACTAAGTACAGGGGCGAATTTGAGGAAAGAATGAGGAAGTTGGTGAAGGAAGTTCGTGACTCAAAAGATGTCATCGTTTTCATCGATGAAATTCACACCTTAGTTGGAGCCGGAGGAGCAGAAGGAGCTGTGGATGCAGCAAATATTTTAAAACCAAGCCTTGCCAAAGGAGAATTCCAGGTCATAGGAGCTACAACGCTAGACGAGTATAGGAAATATATAGAAAAGGACGCTGCTTTGGAGCGCAGGTTCCAGCCAGTTTACGTGGGTGAACCAACGATTGAGGATACTATAGAAATCCTAAAAGGTTTGCGGGATAAATACGAGGCGCATCATAGGGTTAAGATTACTGATGCAGCGTTAGAGGCAGCAGCCAGATTGTCTGCTCGTTATATAAGCGATAGGTATTTGCCCGATAAAGCTATAGATCTCATCGATGAAGCAGGGGCAAGAGTACGTCTTTCCGCCATGAATCCTCCCGAGTTCATAAAAGAGCTGGAAAAAAAGCTAGAAACAGTCAGGAAAGAGAAAGAAGCGGCTGTTGCTTCTCAAGAGTTCGAAAAGGCTGCTGCTTTGAGAGATGAGGAGCGAAAACTGTCTGAAGAGCTTGAGGAGAAGCGAAAAGCTTGGCAAGCCAAGAACTCGCAAGAGGAGCCAATCGTCGATGAAGAGGATATAGCACTAATCGTTTCAGAGTGGACTGGCATTCCCCTAACGCAACTGACTGAAGAAGAAAGCCGGCGGTTACTCCGCATGGAGGAAGAAATTCACAAGCGTATAATTAACCAAGAAGAGGCTGTTACTGTAGTGGCTAAGGCAATAAGAAGAGCAAGAAGTGGCCTGAAGGATCCAAAGCGTCCCATAGGAAGCTTCCTCTTTTTGGGGCCTACTGGGGTTGGAAAGACTGAACTAAGCAAGGCTTTGGCAGAATTTATGTTCGGCGATGAAGATTCCATGGTAAGACTTGACATGAGCGAATTCATGGAGCGCCACGAAGTATCAAAACTCATTGGAGCACCTCCGGGTTATGTCGGTTATGAAGAAGGAGGCAAATTAACTGAAGCCGTCAGAAGGCGTCCTTACGCAGTCATACTTTTGGACGAAATAGAAAAGGCTCATCCCGATGTATTTAACATACTTTTGCAAATTTTAGAGGATGGAAGGCTAACGGACGGACAAGGTCGCGTAGTGGACTTTAAAAACACTGTGGTCATAATGACTAGCAACCTAGGTGCTCAAGATTTAATGAAGGGACCGACCATAGGCTTTGCCGCTAGCTCTGAAAATGGCATTGACTTCGAGGAGGCCAAGAAGAGCATCTTGGATGCCGTGAAGAGGACATTCAGGCCGGAGTTTATAAACAGGATTGACGAGATAGTCGTCTTTAAGCCATTAGGTGAAAAGGAACTATTGCAGATCGTGGATCTCATGATCAAAGATGTGGCGAAACGACTAGCGGAAAAAGGATTATTCGTAGAGGTCACCGATGCTGCGAAAGAATTCTTGCTCAAAAAAGGATATGAACCTAAGTTTGGAGCACGGCCACTGAGAAGGGCGATACAGCGGTACCTCGAAGATAGATTGGCGGACATTCTGCTTGAAGGAAAAATTAAACCTGATAGTGTCATCAAAGTTGATGTAAGAGACGATGACATAATCTTCATTCCAGTGTCAGGGGACGAAGACAAGGGCCTAGAAAAGGCCAGTAGTAAACAAATTGTATAGGCTTAACATCTAAGGGCAATAAAAGGTCACGGAAAAGTTTCTTTTCCGTGACCTTTTATTGTTATATTATAATGTATAATATTTAATCAAATCCATTTGTTAAGGTGGTGCTATAAATATGTACGGGTTTCCATTTTTTTGGTTGTTGTTTTTCTTTTTGCTGATCCAGCCTTCCCTTAAGCAGTGGAATTTGCAACGTACGAGGCATGGGTTAATAAAAAAGCTTGAACAACAACGTAAGAGTCGGGTAGTTACCTTGATCCATAGGCAGGAATCTGTTGGCTTTCTTGGAATGTTTTCTAGGAATTTCATAAGCATCGAAGATTCCGAAGAAGTCTTAAGAGCCATAAAACTTACGCCCAAGGATATGCCCATTGACCTCATAGTTCATACTCCTGGAGGGTTACTTTTAGCTGCTGAACAAATCGCAAGCGCCCTGTCAAAACACGAAGCAAAGGTAAGCGTTTTCGTTCCCCACTATGCCATGTCCGGGGGTACGCTTATTGCCCTTGCTGCGGATGAAATAGTCATGGATGAAAACGCAGTATTAGGTCCTGTAGATCCTCAGATTGGCCAGTTTCCAGCTGTATCAATCTTAAAGGTTTTGGAGCAGAAACCCATATCCGAAATAGACGACAACACTGTTATTTTAGCCGATATGTCCAAGAAGGCAATTGCGCAGACGCGACGGTGTGTTTACGATTTACTAGTAAGAAACGAATTTCCCGAGGATAAAGCCCAAGAAATTGCGGTTACTCTAACTGATGGAAGATGGACCCATGATTACCCAATTATGCCCGATGAAGCAAAGCAGTTAGGCCTTAATGTGACTTTTGGGATACCCGAAGAGGTAGCGGCACTTATGCATCTATATCCACAAGCAGCCCAAAGGCGTCCATCCGTTCAATACGTGCCTCTTCCTTATCAACGTCCCACATCTAACGGAAAAGAGTGAAAATGAGCGAAAGGTTGGAAAATCTTTTAAAATCGAGGGACGTTTAGGCTAGATAGTAATTTTTCTTGCTTAAAAAACTGGAAGAACTCCAAAGAATTACAAAGAGTTAGGGGCATGTTGCATCGTGTGATTCTTTCTCATTATAATAGAACACGTCATGATAAAAACATGAAGGTACATAAGTATCGTGATGTACATTTTATATATGAAGACGTCAGGTGAAGGAGATGATAGTATGAGAAAATAGTAATATGAGAATATGAGTGTAAAACCTTCGCGGCTCAAACAGCAGAAGCTCAAGTGATTCTATGACACTTTATTATAAGAGTGAGAGGAGGTAGGGAAAAATGGGTGGATTAAGGGGTTCTCCAAGAAAGCCTACACTTTTAGAGGCAGTGATTGTGATTGTCGTTGCGGCTGTGTGTATAGGGGTGGGAGTTTTAGTCTTGGAGGTGGACGTTCATGTACCGTTAGTTTTTTCCGTTGCCTTTGCCTGTTTGATGGGTCGTTATTTACTACATATTGAATGGAAGGAAATGGAGGATGGCATTTTTCGTGGCATTCTCGCTGGGCTTCAGGCTATATTGATTTTAACGATAGTAGGGATGATCATTGGCTCCTGGATCCAGGGCGGCATAGTTCCTACTCTGATTTATTATGGATTGAGCATATTGTCACCAAACATCTTTTTACTTGCCACCTTGCTTATATGTTCCATTGTATCGCTTGCGACGGGAACGTCTTGGGGTACGTCTGGGACTGTAGGTTTAGCATTGATAGGTATAGCAGCAGGCCTTGGGGTTCCCGTGCCTTTGGCGGCAGGTGTTGTTATTTCGGGGGCTTATTTTGGAGATAAAATATCACCTTTATCTGACACAACGAACCTTGCTCCCGCGGTGGCTGGAACAACTCTTTTCAGTCATATTCGCGCCATGATATCCACTACTATGATCACTTACGCCATAGTTGCGGTAATAACCGTAGTTTTAGGATTTAGATTCGCTGGAGGTATTTTGGACGTTTCTAGGATAGAAGCTTTCCAGAAGTTGTTAGCCGCCGAGTTCAATATTAGTTTTTTGGGATTTATTCCACCAATAGTAGTCATACTTTTGGCGGCTCTCAAATTTCCCGCCATACCCAGCTTGTTCGCAGGAGTTGTTTTAGGAAGCATTATGATCCTTTCTCAAGGTCATGGCCTAGGCACAATGGTTGAAGCGATTCATTATGGTTACGTTCCTGCGTTCAGCGCCGAAATAGCTGGAGCTGAAAGCCTGAATGTAGTCGCAGACCTCCTTGCCACACATAACGTGGTAGACATCGCGCCAGAGCTTGCGCAAGAGGTAGGTGCATTGCTTAGCGATTTGCTGGAAAGAGGTGGACTTGACTCGATGATGTGGACCATTTCGTTGATATTTTGCGCCCTTTCTTTCGGTGGAGTTATGGAGTGTTGCGGTTTCTTAGAGGTGCTGCTAGCTGCAATATTACGTCGTGTCAAAGGCGTTACCGGCTTAGTCACGTCGGTGATAGTTGCCTGCATAGTTACCAATGTGCTTTTGGCAGACCAGTATGTCGCAATTGTTTTGCCAGGGAGGATGTTTAAGCCGGCTTTTGATGAAAGGGGACTGCATCCTAAAATGCTTTCCAGGACTTTGGAGGATAGCGGTACGTTGACGTCGGTTTTAATTCCGTGGAATACTTGTGGTGCCTATCATACTGGCGTCCTGGGTGTGCCGACGGTTCAATATTTGCCCTATGCATTCTTAAATTATCTTAACCCTATTGTGGCAATCGTGCTAACGGCAATGGGCAAATACATTTACTGGCGCAAGGAGACTGACGAAGATATCATAAAAGTGTAATTTCCAGGAAGAGGTGTACAAATGGAGACCATCATTGAATCGCGATCGAGTTATTCAACCTCCAAATGGATGAAAATATTTCTACTTCTTTTTGGGCTTTATTGTGTTTATTCTGCCTTTTGCGAGTTTGCGCTTCATAAATTGATATTGGCCATTGCTGCCTTTTATGGGATTATATACAAAAAAAGGGTCTATGTTTCCCCTGAGGGGCTGGTTAAAGAAGTAAAAGGGATATTAGGGACTTCTGTTGAATTTTTTCCCTGGCAAGAGGTGAAAGCCGTCACTTTTTCATTTAAAGGCGATGCGATGATGGTCTTTTTTGAAAGAGGAATTACCGGTTGGAAAATTCTATTTAAGCGGGAAGAAGAAGCGTTGCTTAAAGAGTTGCTAAGCAAATATGCTCCAGAGGTTGGGATCGATTCGATGAGCGATTTTAGTTCAAATTCACGGGAAAAAAAGAATAAAGGCGGGTGATGCGGTACGTCCTCGATCGTTTCCCATCTATAATGATTGACGATTTACGATTTACACCCCGCCAGCAATGGCGGGGTGTTTTAGAACTTTCTACTTTATGTACCCTGCGAATGTGATAATATACTTTAGTCTTATTATTAAAAACGTATGGGAGGCGACTGTAATGCATTATGTGTCCAGCGATAAAGTTCCTAAGGCCATAGGGCCTTACTCACAGGCGATTAAGTCGAGCGGGTTTATTTTTCTATCGGGGCAGCTGCCTTTGGAGTTGGAAAGCGGCCAAGTGGTTAGCGGGTCTGTGGAAGATCAGACTCTGAAAGTTTTAGAAAATATCGCTGCTATTTTAGAAGCTGCGGGTTCTGATATTTCTAAGGTGGTAAAAACTACAGTTTTCGTGACAGATATGGCAAACTTTCAAGCGATCAATAAGATATACTCGCAATTTTTTGGAGAACATAAACCCGCCAGGTCCCTAATAGAGGTAAGTGCTTTGCCGAAGAAGGAGGCGATGCTAGAAATAGAGGCAATAGCTGTAGCCTAGGTCATTGCAAGAAATTCGGAATGCCATTTCAATTTGGCTTTAGTGTAGCAAATTTACCGTCATTGCTCTTTATCATTGCAGAAAATTTTGGCTGTTACTTGATGTTTCTGTATTTGGTTTTCCACCGAAAGCATTTTGGAAAGTTAAAAATGTTGCGAATATATAGAATATAATTTTCCTTATTGACAGAGCCGTCTTAAATGATTAAACTTTTTTGCTGGGTGCGGTTATGAAGGCAAAATCCGGTAATCCGTACCTAAACCCTATCTCCTCCTCAAAAAAAGGGGCCCGCGTGGGTCCCTTTTTTATTAACTTTTATTTAAATTTCGCTACTTTTCTGTTAAAATACACGTGCTTCACGGCTCATAGGAGGCTAAAAAGGTTAAGGGGAAATTTACCATAAGGGGGGGAATATATAATGCAACCCAGGATGATGCAAATGACTTTGGAGGATATGCTTTCTTTCTTGATGGCTCGCATAGACAGCATCGCCATGTCTGAAGAAAGTCTGAAAACAAAGTTCGACGTTTTGGGACGTGTCCTTTATAAAAAAGGGATAATAACTGATGATGATATCGTCGAATCGGTAAGAGAGCAAGGAAAGCTGATGAAAGCCATCGGGGTTACGCAAGCCGAACTTTCAGATGAAGAGGTTAGGGCAATAGCAGATAATATTATTGTATGGCTCAAAGGCGATGCTGCAACTATAACAAAGAGCATGGAAGAGTATGAGCAAAGACTTCGCGAGCTTGCTTCTCAGGAGATGAAAAAGCCACGCCTTGATGTTGCCTCACCGGCGGTTTTATCCGAGCTTGACAAAATCACTAAAGGCGGCAAGTCGGGTGGCAAATTGATCATGTAGCCTTGGATAAGGCAAAAATAAACACGAGTTCCTTTAGTTTGGTTCTAAAAGAACTCGTGTTTGTATTTGATCTTGGCAATTTTTAAAAAATAATTTTATGGATTATTTTTCGAAAGCAATTCTATTATGATAGAATCAACATCTTTCATGCCTCTATTACTCAATGATGCCAGATTTTCTGCCGTTTCTTCCAGCGTTATCCCCAAAATGCCCTGTGGTATTTCAGGTCTGTTTTCTTCTAATGCCATCATGGCGGCTACAAAAGCCTCGCAGGCTCCTGTACCAACCTTTAAAGCGCAAGTATCTTTTGCACCATCGCATATCATCCCGATTAGGTTGCTAACGTGGATTTCAATGGCTTTCTCAATTTTATGTATATCATCAGAAAAAAGATAAGTGATGCCGGCAGCCGCTCCAGCGCCAGCTGCTACGGTACATCCGCAAATTGGGCTTAATCGCCCTGTTCTGCTTTTCAAAAAGCTAGTGGTTAAATGACTTAAGACTATAGCTTTGGCAGTTTCTTCTCTCGTTTTATTATAAAATTCTGCCACCAGGTAAACGGGAAGTATTGCTGTTATGCCATGGTTTCCACTTCCTGCGCTGCTCATGACGGGCATAGAAATCCCCGCCATCCTTGCATCTACAGCAGCCGCAGTGTAGGCTTTTATTTTTTGGGGTAAAGTTGAGGGGGTGTTGGCATTTACTAATTTCATGATAGTTCTTCCGACTCCTAAGCCAAACTTGCTTTTAGGATCTAAACCTGCTTGAGACATAGCCATGTTCATTTTTACTCCTTCAAAGATAAAGTTCGTGTCTGCTTCATCTATTTCGTCTATCAGGTAGGTCAGTTCCTTGAATGTCATATTTTTTATTTGGCCTGTAATACTTGCATTTTCCGCGTTTTGTTTTGATTGGAATCTTTTTTTCTTTGAAAGAATGAGTCTTCCGTCTAGCTTTACTTTTGAAATATTGGTGTGAGTATCCTCGATTATACAGGTGCACACGTGCCTTTCGGTGGTTATCGTCGCTTGCACGTATACGCCCTTTCTCTTAAGGTCTGGTGATACGATTACAAGACCTTCATCGACAAGGTGTAACGCTCTTTTTACATCATCGTCATTGCAACATTTTAGCACTTCGAGACCACATTCGCAATTTCCACAGATAGCTCCTAGAGCGGCAGCAATGACATTCCCCTTTAAGCCTTTGGTGCCTGGAATCCCGACAGCATATCCGTTTTTGTAAATGTTTGCGCTAACGACAACTTCAATCTTTTTAACTTCCTCGAAGTTTGCCTCCTTCCTTGCCCGGGCCACGGCTAGAGCCACGGCTCCGGGCTCGGTACAGCCAAGTGCAGGCACCACTTCCGATCGCAGGAATTCTTTTAACGTAACCAAATTTGTCCCTCCTCTTTTTAGGGTTGTAAATTTATGTACTGATTAAAATTATGCCTCGAAACTTAAACTGTAGCAAGCTCCAGTATAAAGATAGAGGATTATGAAGCTTTCCCACCTATGTATGTCTTTAACACCTTAATGTCTTTGAGGGAGCATGCGTTTGCCTCAAAGGGATTTTCGTCTACCACGATAAAATCGGCCAGCTTGCCTATTTCCAAGCTGCCAATATAGGGGTCATGCATGATCGTACTTCCGCCTTCAGTATAGCAATAAATCGCTTCTTTCGTGTCCAAAACCTCATCGGGGGTTGCTGCTGCAATGGGAATGCCCTCAAATTTGCCTCTCGTCACCGCGGCATATATGGTCTCCCAAGGATTCAACTTTTCAACGGGAGAATCCGTGCCGAAGGCCATCGGTATGCCTGAGAAGTAAATGCTTTTGAAGGGGTGTATGAAGCTTGCCCTTTTCATGCCCAATCTTTCCATTGCCCACCAATCGGAAATTACAAAATGAGGTTGAACTGAGGCATATAGTCCCAAGTCCTTCATGCGTTTAATTTGATCGGGTCTCAAAACAGAAAGATGCTCGATTCGATGTCCGCGGTCACGTATTTCAGTTTCCTGAAATACGTCAAATATCATGTCTATAGTGGCGTCGCCGATCCCGTGAATGGCCAGTTGCAAATCGGTGGCATCGGCCAGCTTTACCAGTTCAGTGAGCTCTTCCTTACCAATGTTTGGAAATCCCTGCTGGTCTGGTTGGTCTGCGTAAGGTTTGGTCAGCCATGCGGTGCGGGCACCTAGCGATCCGTCGGCAAGGATTTTTATCCCCTGTATTTTAAACACATCGTCGCCAAAGCCCCTTTTTATGCCGAGCTTTTCGATAGCATCGAGGAGTTCAATGTCCTCGTACATCCTTTCTCCAGTTTGACATCTTTTGCCTGGTTCTAGATATATCCTGACCCTTGTTGTACTTTCTTTCTCGTACCACATAGACATCAGCGCGGACAGCATCTTTCGGTCGCAGCTTACGAATCCTAGGGAAGTTAGCCCCAGGCTTGAAGCGTAAACAAGGGCGTCTTTTATCATCTTTTTGCAATCTTCATGCGTAAGACTTTGCTTGAAGGCATCCCTGGCGCGCTGAAAATCTCCCTCGACAACTATACCGGTGGGGGATGAGATGCCCGTAACTTCTAAAGCCTTGGAATTTAAGACGGCCGCGTGCAGGCACACCCGGGAAAAGACTACAGGCCTTTTATTTTCTACTGTGTCCAGGTCGTCCTTGGTTGGCCATCTTTTTTCGCTGAAAAGTTCCTGGTCCCAACCATGTCCCAAGATCCAAGGTGTCGTCACGTTTGAGGCAAAGTCTTGCAGCTTTTCTTGAAGCTCGCCTATGCTTTTGGTGCCTCTCAAGTCAAGTGAGTTCAAGTACATTCCAAGCTCGTCGATGTGCAGGTGGGAATCTATGAAGCCCGGCAAAACGCATTTTCCGTTTAGATCTACGATGTCCCCCTCCAGGGATTTTGCCTGTTCGGCGATTTTTTTGCTCGATCCTAACGATGCCACCTTACCTTGGACGACCAAAAAGGCTTCAAAGGGTTGATCAACCTTGACAGTGCTGTAAGCCTTGCAATTGACAAATCCTGTAACGTAACTCATGTTTCTTCTATCCTCCTGTTTATCGTGTCAAATTGTTTCCTCTGAATTATAACCCTTAATTTGCGACATCATAGTGTAGGAGATATTCGAATATTCTTCCTTACGCTCTTATTCTGTGGGCGATAACGCTATGTTACAATCATGTAGATGAAAAAGTAACCTTTGGGAAGTTGAAGATTAAAAAGAGGAAACAAAAACAGCAGTTGGAGGGTCTCCCGATGTTATCGAGCTTAGAGCTGATGCTTGGAACTTCATAACTGACATGCAAACTTCTTTGAATATGCTTAAAGAAACCAGAAGGTTGACCAACGACATCCCTTTGCTTTTGACTTGCAGGAGCCATCTTGAGGGTGGCTTTCAAAAAGTGGCAAGCAAAACGAGGGATGTTTCATATATGTTTTATATAAAGAAATCGCCTTTGGTGGCGATATCGCTAAGGTAGCCGTCATGCCCCAGTCCATGGAAGACGTATTGACATTGCTTGCTGCGACGTTGCTGGCAAGGCGCGAGCTTCCCAAAACCCCCTTGGTCACCATGCCCATGGGACCGTTAGGCTCCATAACCCGAAACGCAGGTTTGCTTTTTGGTTTGGATTTGACCCAGGCGTTGAATTCATGAGACGAGTTTTCAGAAATCACTTTAGTCTGTGAAAATCTTACAGGTACTTTAGAACTGATCAGAAAGTCCCAATGGCGAAGTAACGCCTGACATGCAACTCCATGCGTTTAAGTAAAAATATAGCTGGCCCTGCTAAAAGAAGCGCTAAAGCTGGGCCTTTACTTATTCCCGTACTAACAAGTCTTTGCAACTAGACTTTGCTTTGTATATAATTAAATATTTACAATGAAACAACATACCAAAAAATAGCCTTTGACTCGAGTGCTGGTATTATCCAAGACTCAGCGAGTGTGATATAAAGAATATATGCTCCAACGGAGATATTTCGAGACGAGTTTGTTTGTACGCAAATAAGCACCTGGATGATTTAGTTGTGACGAAGGAGGCGAAGGATGGTGTCTACATCTCGAGGCGGAGCAAAAGAAATAGCGCTTGGAGCACTTTTTGCTGGTCTTGTTGCTGTTGCCACTATGATTCATGTTCCCATGCCAGGATATAGAATTTATTTCAATCTTGGCGAGGGGGCGTTATATTGTATTGCTCTTCTAATGGGATCTAAATACGGTGCAATTTGCGGCGGGATTGGTGGCGCGCTTGCAGATATTGTGCTCGGATATCCTCTTTGGGCTCCTTTTACATTTTTAATTAAGGGGATCGAGGGATTTTTGGTAGGCAAGATGAGACATAACAGAAAAAAGGCAGTAATTACAGGGGCATGTGTGATGATTGCCGGCTACACCTGTGCAGCTGGCTTTCTTTACGGCTGGAAAGTTGCTCCTATAGAGTTTTTTACTGATCTTGCTCAAACAGGGGTTGGAGCAGTGATCGCCCTGATCGTTCTCCCTCACATAGAAGGACCGATAAAAAAGATTTTCTTCAGGTAATTTAAGGCATTATAATTTGAAAAGACAAATGTCTCCAAGAATTTCTTGGAGTTGCTATGGTTTATTCAGGTATGTTATTTTGTACCTTGTAGACTGCGTAGCTGGCAACAGAATGACAATTGCGAAGTCTTTTAGTGGACTAAACTTGGTATCACGTAAAGACGACTATGCTAGATATGATTTTTTGATGTCGGTTTAAAAATTATTTTCAGATTCTAATGACTTCTCTAACTCTCCCTAATTTGCCCGCCTACAGCTACTCCGAGTTCTTTCGCGCGATTTAGCCAATCGCTTTGCTCTATATCGCCAATGTCATAAACGTTGTAGGCACATACTTTACCTGCCACGTTGAGGCCTAAAAGGGAAGTAGATCGGTCAAAGGATTCCAAAACGCCGTTAAAAGCGCTTTCGTATATATCCCCAGCAGTAGCTAGCAATACGCATTCCTTGCCAGTAATGACGCTTTTTGTTTTTTCTGAGATGTATGGCAACATTCTATCCCAAACGACCTTGATTTGAGCGCTCCAACTATACCAGTAAACGGGCGTGACGAATACGAGTACGTTTGATTTATCTATGGACTCGTACAGTTGGGTCATGTCATCATCTATTATGCAATGTTTGTCTTTTGTCCAGCATTGCCTGCAATCAATACATCCCTTTAACGTCATGTCTTGAAGCCTAAAAAATATTGTCTCTGCTCCTTTTGATTGGGCTCCTGCGGCAAAGGCTTTGGCCAACCTCTCGCTGTTTCCGTTGACCCTGGGACTTCCTAAGAAAAAGACGATCCTTTTCATATCCGTACTCATTATTTCTGCTGGCTAAAGGCTTGCCAGCAACTCATCTCCTTTCTTGTTCTGGTTTATAAGTCTTTTAATTTTGTCGACAATCTATCAGTTAATGTTGCAAAGCTATATTAACTGTCATTTTTAAATGTCATGATGTTCAAAGCACTAATATAATCTTACCATCTTTTTCTTGTATTTCCCTTGACAGATATCCCTCGTTGAGTGATACTAAATGCAAATATCGTAACACGAATCGGAGGGAGCTTTGATGAACCATACATCGAGAAGAATTGTGATCGGGATATTGTTGGCATTTTGCACCTTTGGCTTCGTTTCACCGTTATGGGCACATTTTCAGGTTATATTGCCAAGCAACAACATCGTTTCGCAAGGCGGAGACACAAATTTAGAATTAAAAGTACTCTTTACCCATCCCTTTGAACAGCAATTAATGGACATGGAAAGGCCGCGTCAATTTGGAGTTGTGATACGTTCGGAAAAGATAAATCTCTTAGACACTTTAAGGGCAAATACTTCTGAGGAGGGCCTAAAGAGCTGGGAGACT
This sequence comes from Acetomicrobium mobile, assembly GCF_937920065.1. Lineage (NCBI taxonomy): Bacteria > Thermotogati > Synergistota > Synergistia > Synergistales > Acetomicrobiaceae > Acetomicrobium > Acetomicrobium mobile. The sequence continues at coordinate 556 of NZ_CALETC010000195.1, read as the reverse complement.
ACCTACAAAATTAAACGACCGGGGGATCATGTTTTCTTTGTAGAACCAACCCCTTACTGGGAACCTGCTGAAGGTATATTTATAATCCATTATACTAAGACCGTCGTAAATGCCTTTGGAATGGAGGAAGGCTGGGATAAACCGGTAGGGCTTCGAGCCGAGATAATACCGCTTACCAGGCCTTACGGGTTATGGGCTGGAAATGTCTTTCAGGGGAAAGTCATTGTTGATGGTGAGCCTTTGAAAGGCGCCGATGTGGAAGTTGAATTCTACAATGAAAAGTCATTGGTAAAAGCACCTGCCGATGCCTACATGACTCAAGTTGTACGAACAGATGATCAGGGAATATTTACCTATGCCATGCCCTGGGATGGTTGGTGGGGATTTGCTGCTTTGGCAGAGGCTCCTGAAAAAGTAAAATCTCCGGACGGCAAGGAAGAGGTTGGAGTTGAGCTTGGAGCAGTTTTGTGGATAAGGGCTGAAAAGGTAAAGTAAGGTAAAGTAAGGTAAGGTAATGCATATTTCTGAAGGAGTTCTTTCTCTTCATACTTTGGCC
>NZ_CALETC010000194.1:0-3776 GCF_937920065.1 Acetomicrobium mobile | reverse complement strand
GACCAACGAGGAGATCCGGAGGCGGGAACGGGTGATCCGGATCTTCCCGAAGGATACCTCGGTGACGATGCTGGTGGGAGCGTATCTTCAGGAACTCAGTGAGGAGTGGTTATCTGGACGTCGGTACATGGACATGGCGGAATTCCGGGAAGGGAAGGCGGAACAGGAACGAAAGGAAACGGCCTCAGCGAAACAGCCAGTAAACATGGCTCAACCCGAGGCCGTGGTGGTGAATATGTAACTGGGTCCGAATTTACAGCAGTTCTCGGACTTGACTTTGTAGGTTCCACGGTTGCGCGAGAGTTGTCTCGTTATGAAATTAAAATAGCCGTTCTTGATAAAGCGTCCGAATTACCCTCAGGTGCCTCAAGGGCCAATAGCGGCATGGTGCACGCAGGTTACGATGACGAACCAGGTTCTGTTAAAGCTCGGTTTTGTCCGAAGGGCAACCTGATATACAGGAATTTGCACGAAGAACTTGACTTCACGCTTAATGAAGTTGGCTCTTATGTTTGCGCCTTTGCTGAGGATGAGATAGCTCATCTAGAGTTATTGCTTGAGCAAGGCAAGAAGAATGGGGTTCCTTCGGTAGAGATAATAAGCGGCGATGAACTGCGGTCGCGTGAACCCAATGCATCGAAGGAAATCATCGCAGCCCTATGGGCTCCCACCGGCTGTACCATTAACAATTTCGAAGCTGTGCTTGCTTTCATGGATAATGCACAGCAAAACGGGGTGGAATTGTTTTTGGAGACAAAAGTGTTGGACGTGATCTTTTCTCAGGATAAACGACAGGTTGTTGGTGTAAGGACGAACAAAGGGCTGTTTTTAAGTCCCATAGTCGTAAATGCGGCTGGAGTGCATTCAGATGAAATAGCACGTATGGTAGGTGACGACAGCTTTGCGATACACCCAAGGCGAGGGGACTATTTTATCTCTGACAAATATGTCGGAAATCTTGTTAAAAGTTTCTTTTTTGCATGTCCTTCCGAAGCTGGTAAGGGCATAACCGTAGCCAGTACAACTGACCATAACTTGCTAATGGGCCCCACATCTATATTTCAAGTAGATAGAAATAAAACTGCAACAACTGCGGAGGGATTAGATCAGGTCATTGAAGGGGCAAGGCGACTCATCCCACCAATTCCAATTAATATGGCTATAACAACTTTTGCCGGATTGAGGGCAGATCCTGATACGGGTGATTTCGTCATAGGAATCTTAAAGAAACCTCATGGCTTCGTCAACGTTGCTGGAATTAAATCTCCTGGATTTACCTCCGCCCCTGCCATTGCACAGCATATAGTTGAAAGAATGAAAAATGAGTTGAAGGATTTAGTCGAGTTTAAGCCTAACAGAAAGTTTGTACCGGAGCGTAGGCATATTCCCAGGTTTGCCTATCTCTCGATGGAAGAAAGGTCTGATTTGGCTAAAGAAGATCCAAGATATGCTCAAATAGTGTGTAGGTGCGAAAGCGTGACAGAAGGCCAAGTCATAGAAGCCATAAGAAGAGGGGCTCGGACCGTTGCAGCTGTGAAAATATGGACACGCGCGGGAGCAGGAAGATGTCAAGGCGGTTTCTGCGGACCCAGGGTTATAGATATACTGGCTCGAGAACTTAACATCCCGAGGGAAGAGGTCACGAGACACGGCGGTCATTCGAGGATGTTAGTGGGGAAAACCAAGGAGTATTGGTTTAGGGAGGGCAGATTATGAGTGATATTACCGTAGACGTAGCGGTTATTGGTGCCGGTCCTGCTGGAATAGCAGCAGGCGTAGGTGCAAAAAAGGCTGGTGCCGAAAGGGTTGTCATATTCGAGAGAGACTGGGATCTTGGCGGTATATTACAGCAATGTATACATCCAGGATTTGGATTGCATATATTTGGCGAGGAATTGACCGGGCCCGAGTACATGCACCGATGGATTAGCAAGGCTCGGGAAGTCGGTGTGGAGTTTTTGATGAACAGTATGGTGTTTCACATGGAAGACGATGGTTCTTTTTGGATAATGAACCCTTCGCTTGGCATCAAAAAGGTGACGCCTAAATCCGTGGTTTTGGCGATGGGATGTCGAGAAAGGCCTTTAGGTGCTTTAGGCATACCTGGGACAAGGCCTGCCGGGATATACACTGCCGGTACGGCTCAAAGATTGGTCAACATGGAAGGTTACATGCCTGGGAATAAAGTTGTCATTTTGGGTTCAGGCGACGTTGGGCTCATAATGGCAAGGAGGATGATATGGGAAGGGGCAGAAGTATTGGGTGTTTACGAGATCATGCCGTGGCCGGGTGGGCTTAGGCGCAACATAGCCCAGTGTTTGGATGATTATGGCATTCCCTTTCATTTGGAAGAAACCGTTGTGGAGATCCATGGAAAGGATAGGCTAGAAGGAGTAACTGTTGCAAAGGTTGACATGAATCGCAAACCCATTGTAGGAACTGAGCGTCTTGTAGGTTGCGATACGCTGCTTTTGGCAGTAGGCCTTATTCCCGAGAACGAACTTTCCAGAATGGCTGGTGTTGCGATAAATCCGGTTACTCAAGGGCCTTATGTTAATGAACTTTTGCAGACCTCAAAGCCAAAGATATTTGCTGCTGGCAATGTTGTTATCGTCTACGATCTCGTTGACTGGGTGAGCAAAGAAGGAGAGAGGGCTGGCAAAAATGCTGCCCTTTTCGCTGCAGGAGAATTAAAAGAACCAGCAAGAAAGATTAAGATACTGGGAGGTAGCAACGTGAGACTTTATTCTCCTCAATGGCTGTCTGGTCAGGCAGATGCGACAATCTATATGCGAGTTGCGCAACCTATAGAAAAAAGGTGTAAGGTCATTGTTGAACCAGGTGCATACGAAAAACAGTTGAGGTATGCTAGGCCGGGCGAAATGAGCGAAGTTCAGATAAAGGCTGAATATGTACAATCCCTTGGCGATGTCGCGGAAATTCTTGTGGATATAAGGGAGGCTTAAAAATGTCCATCGAAAGGAGAATAATATGTACATCTTGTCCCGTTGGCTGTTTCATGATAGTCACGGAGGAAAATGGAAAAATTGTATCGATTTCAGGGAGTAGTTGTCCTAGAGGAGAAGAATACGCCAAAGTAGAGTTAACCGATCCGCGAAGGGTGTTTGCCTCTACCATAAGGGTTGAGGGGGGAGTTTTGTCTGTATGCCCGGTGCGTAGCAAGGAACCGGTTCCCAAAGACAAGATATTTGACATAACAAAGGCCGTTGCCCGAGTGAAAATAAAGGCTCCTATAGAAATCGGCCAGATCATAATTAAAAATGTATGTGATACCAGTGTGGATATAGTGGCGAGTAGATCTTTGCCTGCAAAGCAATCCGCCGATACTGTTGCTCAAGGAGGTTAAAGCAGTGGTCGAAAAAGAGGTAATTGTGAAAAACCCGCATGGTTTACATGCCCGACCAGCTGCGGTGTTCGTTCAAAAGGCTGCGTCTTTTCCGTGCAAAATCACCATATCCAAAAACGATAAGGAGGTTGATGCAAAAAGCATATTGGCCGTCATGAGTTTAGGAGTAGAGCCAAACGAAAAGATTATTTTAAGAGCTGATGGTGACAAGGAGGAAGAGGCTTTGGAGGAACTCATAAAGATTTGTGAGAACAGAGAAATGTAAAAAAATATATGTATACATATTTTGGGGCTTGACATAATCTCAAAAGCCGAATAAGATATCTCTTGCGTCGCTCGAACGGAGCGCGCACCAAATCAGCACCTTGACAAGTTCATAGGCAGCAGCGAGAAAGCCTCAAAGCAAGAA
>NZ_CALETC010000193.1:0-5680 GCF_937920065.1 Acetomicrobium mobile | reverse complement strand
TGTTTAAAGGCCTTACGACCTGCGACATGCCTTTGCCCTGTCTTACCTGCGAAAGATTGGAGACCTGCTGTCGTTACAGCGTATCATGGGCCATACCGATCTTGCAATAACCAAACGTTACGTAGCCTACACGCTAGGCGACATAAAAAACAGCATGCTAAGGTCTCACTGGTGAACAAGCTTGTATCGGTGAGGAAGAGAGTAAGGAGGACAAAACAGCCTTAAAACAAGTGGAGCAAGGGTTGAAACAAGGGCAACAGATCGTATCGTTGCTTGTATGTTTTGCCATTGCGTAAACCGTATTTCTTATATAAGGGTGTCCTGCTAAATTAAGCCGAATATTGTTATAACGCAGCAAATAGGAGTTCAAAAATTACTGATGGTATGATACAATAAATGTGTTGAAAAACACATTATCTCTTTTCACCCTATGTTATCTTTACTTTAAACTAACGAGAAACACGAGACAAAAGGAGGACTCCTACGTGCTTGGACAAGGGTCAAACCAAAAGACCTTTTTCGGCGAAATAGCAGGTTGCCAAGCAACCCTATTTTATCCAGAGGGAATTAGTATGCCTTTTTCAATTTGCGCGAGGCGAAAAACAGGTAAAAAAGACAGATAAAAGCCCGTAAAACGAAACAAATAGGTCATAAAATGATCAAAAAACATGTCCCTTAACGGCGTGAAGTGAAAGTTTAAATGGAACGAGAAACTAAATGGGGTTTTTAGCAGAGTCACTGCAGACTTAGACCATAAGACATGGGAGAGCAAAAAGTTAAAAATGAAAACACCTTTAACCATTCAAGAATTAATAAAAGAAGCAAAGAAATTTTGTGAGGAACAATCTAAACTTAACCATAAAACACTGATAGGTGTTACAGATGGTAAGGCTGTTGGCACATACGTGGAACGTAAATTTAAAGAACGTTTAGAAAAATTGTATGCGGTTACTATTGGTAATAGTGCTTCTGGAATAGACTTGCCTGATCCTGAGATTAACACAGACATTAAGGTTACTTCAAAAAAGCAGCCTCAATCTTCTTGTCCATATGAATCTCCAGAGCAAAAAATATATGGTTTAGGATATAATCTTTTAATTTTTGTGTATGAGAAAATTGACAAAAATGATGAATGTACTTTAAAATTCACAAATTGTACTTTTGTGGAGAAAGAAAGAACTGCCGACTTCACTACTACAAAGCGATTAATCGAGATGTTAAAGGATGAAGCTCAGCTAGAAGACTTGGTTGCATATTTTCAGGATAGAAATATCCCAGGAGATGATATAACCCACAATAAACTAGCCCAGAAAGTACTTTCCAATCCTCCTAAAGTGGGTTATTTAACCATATCTAATGCATTACAGTGGAGACTTCAATACAGCAGAGTGATAAGTCTCAAAAACGAGGTTGCAGGAGTACACAACATTGATTGGTAAAAGAAGAAACGCAAGAGTTGAAGAATTCGGGGATTACCAAACTCCTGATTATTTTGTCGATAAAGTTTGTCAATATGTAAAGAATGAACTTAAGCTTGACCCCGATATAATTTTGGAGCCGACATTTGGATTAGGTAGTTTTATTATTGGAAGCATTAAAGCTTTCGAGAATCTAAAATCGATATTTGGTATAGAGATTAACAAAAGGTATTTTGATATTACTAAAAGAAGAATTTATGAAATTGTAAAGGATAGGAGTATTAAGATACAACTGTATAATGAAGACATATTTGTTTTTGATTTTGATGATATTAAGAATTATATAAACAAGAACGATAAACTACTTATAATAGGAAACCCTCCTTGGGTAACCAATAGTGATCTTGGTTCAATTGATAGTCGCAATATTCCTTTAAAAAGTAATTTTAAAGGCTTGAATGGCTTCGATGCAATTACTGGAAAAAGCAATTTTGATATTGCTGAGTATATTTTGTTACATTTGCTGCATGAGTTCAAGAATTATAATTATACCATAGCTATGCTCTGTAAAAGCGTTGTTGCAAGAAATATATTAAAAGACTTGAAAAGATCTAACATCAAAATATCTGATTTAAGGTTTTTAAGTTTTAATACTGAAGATATTTTCGGAATAAGTTGTGAAGCTGGTTTATTAATAATGAAATCCGGAAACAACTCTAGACTTATATGTAATGTTTATGATTTCGATAATCCTATTGATATAAAAAAATCGTTTGGATGGGTTGGAGAATATTTTATTTCTGATATTGAAAACTATATGCAAAGTGCTAATATTGATGGTAAATGTCAGTACGAGTGGAGACAAGGTATTAAACATGACTGTTCAAAGGTAATGGAGCTATCGACGAAACAACCAGATGGTACTTATATTAACGGTATGGGCGATAGAATAATTATTGAGGATGATTATGTTTATCCACTACTTAAAAGTAGTGATATAAAAAACGTGATTATTACATCCACTAGAAAAAATATCATTGTAACTCAAAAAGAAATAAAAGAAGAAACCAATAGTATAAAAGATATTTCCCCTAAACTTTGGTTATACTTACAACAACATTCTGCCTTATTGGATGGACGTAAATCATCAATATATAAAAATGCACCTAGATTTTCCATCTTTGGGATAGGAGACTATTCATTTAAGCCTTATAAAGTGGTTATATCTGGATTTTATAAGAATCCTCTTTTTGCATTGGTTTATAGTAAACATGGTAGGCCAATAATGCTTGATGATACATGTTATTTTCTTGGATTCGATAATTTTAAAGAGGCTTTAATTGTAATGTTAATATTAAATAGTAATATAGTACAAAAATTTATTAAGTCAATTGCCTTTTTAGGTTCAAAGCGACCCTACACCAAAGAAATACTAATGAGAATTGACATATTAAAAGCCAGCAAGAATATTACTTTTGATGAATTGGTTGCTCTAGCTATGAAATTGCATATAGAATATCCGTTTACAAGAGAAGACTATAATAATATTATCCGACAATTAAGTATGAAATCAGCCCTATGAGGAAATAGTATTCCCTTACCTATTCCTCGGGATTCTTTTGTGTGTGGAGTTTTTATGAGGAACCTATATGTTTAACAAGCATATAGCTCTGTAATTATGTATCATTTGAGCCATAAATACAGGCATTTTGCTTAAAATCATTCCGTCCCACGCAAATCTTTGCACACCAACCCCAGCTCTTTGAGCCTTATCTCCATGGCCTGCATAGAGACCAAGTAGCGTCGGGCAAGCCCTCGAAGGCTGTATTTGTGCGCCTCGCGGGCCAGGAGCTTTTTGGGCATTAAAAACTCCGCGGCGAAGGCGTTGGCCGCGCGCTCCTGCCTGGACTCGCGCTTTATCATGCCGCCTCCGCTCTCGGAAAAGGAAAGCGAGTTGTGCCCAAGCAGGTAGTGGCCTATCTCGTGTGCCACGGAAAACCGCCTCCGGCACAGCGGACGACTTGAGTTTACCGCTATGACAGGTTTACCGGGTGGAACGTAGATCAGCATTGCGTCGATGCTGTCCGCCTCGTCTTCTACCACCTCGATATCGAGCTTCCTCAGTGCCAATAAAACGACGTCTTCATCGCATGGCGCGCCGATCTCTTCCAAAAGTCGACGCGCCGCTATTGACGGATCCATAGCAGCGCCTCCTGTATGTGTAGTTGGATATTATTTACTCTTCCATGCGGTCTTTAACAGACTTCAGCGCATATGAGATGGTGTTTATGATGAACTTCTTATCCGCCGGTGAGAGCTTGTCCCAGCTTTCCATGACGCTCCGCAGGTTAGCTACGGCCTCGGCGTCGCGCTGCATCAGGACAGCCAGCAGCTTTTCGAGCTCTGCCGTGTCGTCGTCTGTTTTGCCCGTCTCATCTTCTGCGCCTGTGAAAAAGTATGATACGGGCACGCCCAAGACTTTCGCAAACTCGACGAGCTGAGCCACTGTGGTGCCGCGCCTGCCCGACTCAATCGCGCTTATGCTCATACGGTGAAGGCCCACCTTTTCGGCTAGGTCCTTTTGCTTCAAGCCTGCCTTTATCCGCGCGATCTTGATCCTCATCCCTATGCGCTTCGCGAGCTCTGCGCTGTCGGTATCGGTGCTTTCCGGCTGTTCTTTTCTAGTATTGGGCAATGTTCTCCCTCCCCTCATGTCTTCCACGTCATATATACCTTATTGGTTATATTTTATTCCTAATTGCATCAAATAACAACATGCAAATCAATATTGCTCAATGTAAATCATATTGACTTATGTATTGATATGTAAGTCATTTACCCGTATAATGATAAAGTATTATTTACTACAAAAGGAGGAAGTCTTCATGTACACCTGGGACAGGAAGAAGATCGGCAAGAACTTAAAGATCATGAGGGTAAAAAAGGAGATCTCGCAGGCGGCGCTTGCAGAGGCTTTGGGCGTCGCTCAGGGGCACTACTCAAATATAGAACTTGGCAAGCGTCAACTTTCGCTGCATTTGTTAGCAAAGATATGCGAGATGTTCGGCGTCGATCCGACAGAGATCATCGCCGACATAGACGGACCTTCGCCGTCTCCCGGTCCAGAAGATGAGAAGACAGAGGTCTAACCATGCTCACGCTTGAGCTTGCAGAAAAGCTTAGAAGAGGCAAAAACCGTGTCGCCTGCGTGTATCGGCGGGCGGCCTGGATGCTCGTAAAAAAATTCGACATGGCGGCAAACCCTGACGAGATATTGTTTCTGGTAGACAACTCGTCAAAAAGGGCAAAGGAGCCGGCCTCCATTTGGCAGATGCCCGAGTGGGTCGAAGACGTCATCTACCAAATAGCAGGCGTGAGGCTGAAGTTCGTCATTAAGCTACGCCTTGCTATGTTAGACAGCCTGCCGCCTTCTGCCGTTACAGCCGTTTTATACCACCAGCTGAGGCACATAAAGGAAGACGCAGACGGGACGACTCACCTCGACATGCGACACGACGTCGAGGACTTCCAGGAGCTTTTGCCCTTCCGCGGCTACGTTTACGGTGCAGACATACCGAACCTGCTTGACGTAAACCCTGCGGAAATCTTTACCGACATACCGCTTCAACTTCAGCTTGGGGCTGTGGTGGCGGATAACGGACAAGGGCAGGAAAAAGATGCGGCGGATGCGGCAGACATGGAAGATATGGAATACGAGAAATACGCGGAAGGCTCGGCGGAAGGCGAAGAGGTGGAAAGCTATGAAGTGGTTTAAGCACGACACCTCATCGTCAAGGACCGAAAAACTAGCCATGCTTAAGGCGACGAGGGGCCTTGAGGGGTACGGTTTTTACTGGAATGTCTTGGAGATCATAGCGGAAAGTGCCGGGAAAACGGGCGCGTCCGCGTCGGGTTCCGCCTGCTTTCCGCTTCAAACTTGGTGCGGACTTATAGGAGTTCCGCCTCAAACCTTCCGGAAACTTGCGGAAAACTGCCGGGAACTTGGCCTGTTTTCGGTGAGTTTCCGCGAAGTTTCGGGCGTGGAGGTGGCGGAAATCTCGACCGACGCTTTAGCGGAAATGGCCGACGAATACAGCAGCCGCAAGGCTTCTCGGAAAAAGGAGCAGGTGGAAACATCGGGAGAGTGTCGGGACAATGTCGGGACAATGTCCGCTGTAGATAAGAATAGAACAGATAAGAACAGAAAAGATAAGAGTAGAGAAGATATAGATACTACTTCCGCTTGCGCGGAAGCGTCCGCG
>NZ_CALETC010000192.1:0-4767 GCF_937920065.1 Acetomicrobium mobile | reverse complement strand
ATTTAAAATCAACTTTAGAGCTTTGTTTTTTATTATAGGGCAAAACATGGCGATGGGAATAGTCCCTTTCTCAAAAAAATCCATACTTCGAATGTAAGCTATTTTATTTACCCTTTCTTGAGGGAAAGCATTGCATAAAGAAATGTCAGAATTAACGGAAACGATGCCACGAAGTTTTACCTTTTTTGGTTTTACGTTGATGCAACGCAACGTAAGCCTTTTTAACTTGAACTTATCGAAACATAATGATGCATCTTGAACCCTCAAAAAGGCACGGTCTGAAAAATCACAACTTTTACAAATCACATCAAAGTCGAGTGTGAAGAATTTAACCATGACATTGCGATGTACGTTTCTAACCTTGATGAGTATATCGACTAACGAAAAAGAGCGAACCTTGATTTTTCCCAATAATACGCGTGCCAGGCGCTCTATAAAACTGTCATGTAACGTTTGACTTTTCATCGTTAATTTTTTCATCTTAACATTCTTCTATAATGACGTCCAACGCTTTCGCTATCCGCTGAAATGGCTCTAGTAAGTCCATATATCCAGCGGCTTCTTTTAATATGTGCAAGAGGGCTTCAACTTCAGCCTGTTGGGGAGAAAATCCAAAGCATACTTTAATTGGAGGGCCTACTTCCTCAACCTGATAGATAAAACATTCCCCGTCAAATAATCGTTCGTAGGTACCCACGGTTTCTAAAGGCAATCCCGAATATTGCTCAATTGCTATGACAGGATATTTAACAAGCGAACGAGTTGGCACAACCAAGGTCGGGTCTTGACAGATTAAAACTTCGGGCTTTTTTGCAACTGATTTAACTAAATTTTGTAAAATTAACTCTTCTCTAAGATAGGCTTCGAGAGCATTCCCATACAAGACTCTCTCCAGCCTGGTCGGTTTTATTGGCTCTACATAGTTAAAATCTACTGGTATCCCCCTGAAGTCAGTGATCATAACAGCACCTGTATATATACCTTCATTGCTAAAGGGCGAGATGTATAAATAACCTATAAAAAAATCTTTTTTCGAAACTGCACTAGCTTTAGGCATAAACATCCAATCCTTCGCAATCTCCCTTGAACTCAGTCATATCGTCAGCTCTCGTCGGCCGTCTTTTCGATTTCTTTTGACTATTATGATTGTCTCCATCACTGGAGCGCTTCCGATCGTTTACAGCTAATTTACTTGCGCCAGAAGATTTTTCCTTTCGCTTTACTTGTGCTTGTGCTCGCTCAGTTTCCTCAAGTGCCTCTTGCCTCATGGCAAATTGAGCTGCAGAGGAAGCAGCATCTTTGGACAGTTGCTCCTCTTGCCCAGCTTTTAACATAACTATTTGCCACTGAATCGGTCGCAGCATGACCTATCACCACATTACGAATAGGATGTAAATTTTATCTCTCCCTTATCAAAGTAGAAGGTGACGTACTCCATTCTATCTCTAACTATGTAAGTAATACCTCTCATATTTATGATAACACCAGGATAACATGCACCCTTTACCTTTACCCTACACGCCTCATTTACTCTAAGAATCTCTCCCTCCAGCTTTTGTCTTTGTGCATCATAAAATTCCACACTGGACTGTAGTCGTAATTTTGCCTTCGATAATTGTAGCATCAATGCTCTTTTGGATTGATCAATCATTCCTTGTGCCTCTAATCTTTTGATATAGGCAAGGTTGTTTTCAATGCTATTGAGCTTTTCCTCCAAATCCTCAAGATTTTGCAATATTATTTTTAGTTCCTGCTGAAGGGATGGAATAATCCCGACTTGGACTTCGGTTTTCGTTCCCATTTCGCTGCCCAAGGTAACACAAGAGATCTCGAAGCCAGCCGAACAACTCCCTCCAACGATGACTCCCCTCCTGCCGCCCATAACTGTTATCTTTTCGGTAGCCATCACGGTGCTATGCATTATGGATCTTTCTACTATTACATTGTTATTGCTTTTAACATAAGATTGATCTATAAATAAAGCTATTATGTCAGATTCTGCCTCAATATGGGCTCTGCCCATCCCTCTTATCCCGCCGCGAATCAGTATCCTTCCGCTTGCTCGCAAGTTCGCGGCTTCTACAACCCCCCCAACCTGGATGTCCGAACCAGCAATTACGGTAAAACCATCACGCACCGACCCTTTGATAAGGACACTCCCGATGAAATTCACATTACCCACGCTATAATCTACGTCGCCATCCACTTCATAAACGGGCATTACATGTAATTTCCCATCTCTTACTACCAGATTCCCATCTATCGCAGCGATGAGCTTCAAGCCATCCTCTGATATTTCAGTGTTATTGCCCTTTGGCAAATTTTTATCCCTTGCCTGCTTTGCTTTAATAGGTTTGCCTAAGACGTTTATGCCATCTCGTCCCTGTTTTGGAGGTATTTTTTCGGCAAGAACTTGTCCCTTAAAGACATTAATAACTGCACCAAGCTCACGCAAATCCACTCTTGCAGCACTGGGATCATCAACCTTAGGCTTTAATCTTTCCAGATCTACCTTAAGATCTACATGGGCATCCTCGCCATCAATTGGTTTTATTCCCTCAGCAACAATCATCCATTGGTGTCCAATTTTTTCTGCGCACGCCTTCTCTAAAAGATCTCTCTTAATGCCAAAGGTTACGCCCGCCTTCTTTAGCTCGTCCTCGAGATCCTTGGGAGAAGGCCAATTCGTCTCATCTAGGGGAGGAATTATATGGATTAAAGCCTCAATACCATCTTCCGAAATGTCAACTTCGATAGTAGCTTCGCCTGTGCCAGATGGCACTTCATCAGAAATCTTTACGATTTCACCTCTTCGTTGATCTATAATCTCGTCAATTAAATTCCCTTCAACTTCAATACCTTGGCGTTTAAGGTAGCCTATTATCTCTACCTTGCTCACGTCTTTCCCTGGCTTTACCTCGATATACACGCCATCTTCGCGCGCATACACTGAAAAAGGGCGCGAGTTCACCGCTTTTCACCTCACGAACTTCAATTATATTCTTTCTTCAACAGTCCTCTTAGCACGCTTAGGGCTTTTCCGTGTATCTGCGATATTCTAGATTCAGTGACACCAATTACCTCGCCTATCTCTTTAAAGGTTAGCCCTTCATAATAGTATAATGACAACACTAATTTTTCCTTTTCTGGCAATTTCTCCAAGGCTCCCTTTAGTCTCTCGCGCTCTTCATTACTTTCCGTAAACTCTTCTGGCGTTGGCGCATTATCGGAAACCAGAGACCCTCTTTCAACTTCTCCGTCCTCTAAAAAAATTACTTCGTCAAGGGAAACGACGTAGCTGCGGCTCATCAGCTCATAAATTTCCTTTAATTCCTTTTCGTCCATTTCCAGTTTTATCATTAATTCCTCATCGTCAACTTTAATACCCTGTTTGTTTAACTCATTTATAGCTTTCTCTAAGCGTTGGATTTTTTCCCTAGCACTCCTGGAAAACCAATCGTACCGCCTAAGCTCATCGAGAATTGCTCCCCGGATTCGCGGAAAGGCAAACGTATTAAAGGAAACGCCTCGATAAGGATCATACCTATCGATAGCGTCTAACAATCCCATCACGCCAAAGCTTAGAAGGTCATCTTGACTCAGGCCTGTCGGAATTACCACCGACATCCTGCCTACAACATAGCGAACCAGAGGAAGATAGATTCTAACTATTTCTTCTTTTAATTCATCAGAATGGGTAGAAACATACTTTCGCCAAATTTCGTTCATAACATCCTTCGTCGGCCTTTTAGTCAATATTTCTACCTCCTAAGTGTAAAAAATAACATTAATACGATGATAACTGAGATTAATATCATAATAAGATACGAGTCCCTCTTTTGTTGATCTGACTTCGTTGGAGAAATACTTACCTTTATCTCGCCTGAGCTTTTAAACACGCCCTCCATACCGTCTGAAATAAAAAGACGCACTAAACAATCTCCGCTCGGCAATCTTTGCACCGATTTTACTTTAAAAGTAGGTGTTAATTTGCTCCCTGCAAACAGTCCGTTAATGAACTTTCCCAATGGACTGGAGGAGGCAATCGATGCCTCAACCATGTCTCCTTCTTTTAAATCAGCAACTGGCTTACCTTTAATAACATCTAATTTCGGAATGCATGTTAATGTCACGTTTTGGATGGCTTTCCTCTGAGCCTCTTCTTCAAATTCTTCTTTAGGTATTTCTTCTTCGTCTTTTCCTGCAAGAGGTGATAGCTTGTACCTTATTTCATTGAATTTTTCCACGTCAATTTCTACAGTCAAATCGGATCTAAAAATGCCCATTATGGCCAGATAAAGTGATTTTTGCGCTTCTGCTAAATTTAGTTTCGAAGAAAAAAGTTTGTTTAAAGTAGTATTGGTAAAATAATCGCCTAATATTTTTTCAAACCGCCTTTGACTTTGATTATCATGAGGGGTCTCAAGAGTTGTGATATACGAATATACCGATTCCCAAGCAGCTTTCACATCAAAACCCGCGGGCAAATCCTTTGAACCAACCCATGCCTTAAAGGCTACAATTTCTCCTGTCATACCCTTGGCAACAAGACAAAAGATGCCGTTTAAATCATCTTTTTTTCTTGGCTGAAATTTACCCTTAATCGCTATATAAGAGGGGGCAATTTCCCTTATATTATTTATGAGTTTTTGCAAATCGCCCTCGCTATGTTCAAGTACGGATTTAATCTCCTCAACTGAGGCGCCTGTTTGATTAGAAAGAAGCTGGATTAAACCATGGTCAATCGCAGTTTTATCCTCGCTCGAT
>NZ_CALETC010000191.1:0-18325 GCF_937920065.1 Acetomicrobium mobile | reverse complement strand
TAAATGTGGTTTTACCCTCTCAAACTTTGCCTTTGCCATGCTTGTCAGCCTCCCTAAAAAATTTAATAATTTGCCTAAATTGTTAATAAACGGACGTCTAAGACGCCGATGCTAAAAGCTTCTCGGCCACTTCGGGCGGCACTTCCTCGTAATGACTAAATTGCATTGTAAAGGTAGCTCGACCAGATGTCTTGTTCCTCAGCGCACTGGCATAGCCAAACATCTCCGCCAGCGGTACATAAGCCTTCACAACCTTAGCTCCTGATCGAGTGGTCATGTTTTCAATGCGACCTCTTCGTGATGACAGATCTCCAATCACATCGCCTAAATATTCTTCCGGAGTTACTACTTCTACCTCCATGATTGGTTCCATCAATACAGGATTAGCCTTTCTCATGGCCTCTTTAAAGGCCATGGAGGCAGCTATCTTAAAGGCCATCTCGGAGCTATCAACCTCATGAAAGCTTCCATCCACCAAAGAAACCTTGACTCCTATGACGGGGTACCCTCCTATAATGCCACTGGTAAGAGCTTCTTCTATTCCTTTTTGTATAGCTGGTATAAACTCTTTAGGTATAACGCCACCAACAATTTTATCCTCAAATTCGTAACCCGCATGTCCTGACATTGGTTCTATTTCGAGCACTACGTGGCCGTACTGACCTCGACCGCCAGACTGACGTATGAATTTGCCCTCTCCTGCCGCAGGTTTTTTGATCGCTTCACGATAGGCAACCTGAGGTTTGCCAACCCTCACGTCGACCCCAAACTCCCTTCTCAACCTCTCCACTATGACCTCCAAATGGAGTTCACCCATGCCAGAGATTATCGTCTGGCCAGTCTCGTGATCTATTGCAACCCTAAAAGTAGGGTCTTCTTCCGACATGGCAGCTAAACCCTTTGACAATTTGACTTGATCTGCCTTGCTCGCCGGTTCGATGGCTAGAGAAATCACGGGCTCCGGGATATTCATGCCCTCTAAAATTATGGGCTCTCTTTCGTCACATAGGGTATCGCCCGTTCGAGTGCTTTTTAAACCGGGTAGCGCTACGATCGTACCGGCTGGCGCGGACTCAATATCTTCGCGCTTGCTAGCATGAACCCTCAATATTCTACCGACACGCTCTCTTTTCTCAGTATTTGCGTTAAAGACCGTCATGCCAGTATGCAATGTCCCACAATATATTCTTGTATAAACCACTCTGCCCACAAAGGGATCCACCAGGACCTTGAAAGCCAAAGCTGAAAAGGGCCCCTTTGGATCAGTGTGGCGCACCACTTCCTCTCCAGTTTTTAGATCAACGCCCTTGACCGGAGGAATTTCTAAAGGAGATGGAAGGTAGTCAATGATAGCGTCAAGCAACAGTTGAATGCCCTTGTTTTTAAGGGCAGATCCACAAAGAAGTGGAACCAACTTTAGATCGATGGTCCCAAGGCGCAATGCTTTTCGAATCTTCTCTTCAGAAACCTCTTTTCCTTCGAGGTAGGCTTCCATAATTTTGTCATCTATTTCAGCCAAGGCCTCTATCAAATGTTCGCGCCATTTTTGAGCCTCAGCCAAATATGCTTGCGGTATCTCATCCAACTCCATGCGAGTGCCCAGTTCATCTGCATACTCAATGGCTCTCATCCCAACCAGGTCAATAATGCCCCTAAAGGCATCTTCCGCGCCCATGGGCAATTGAATGGGAACTGGATTTGCCCCCAATCGCTCATTTATTTGCCTCATGACATCAAAAAAGTTAGCGCCAACTCTATCCATTTTGTTTATAAAGGCAATCCTCGGCACCCTGTATTTATCAAGCTGACGCCATACAGTTTCTGACTGAGGTTCCACCCCGCCAACAGCGCAAAATACGGCAACTGCCCCGTCTAGCACTCTTAGGGAGCGTTCAACCTCCATCGTAAAGTCCACGTGCCCGGGTGTATCAATTAAGTTAATCATGTAATCTTTCCAATAGCATGTAGTAGCCGCTGAAGATATGGTAATACCCCGCTCACGCTCTTGCTCCATGAAATCCATGGTTGCAGCGCCTTCATGAACCTCGCCTATTTTGTGGATTTTACCAGTATAAAACAATATTCGCTCCGAAGTCGTCGTCTTGCCAGCATCAATATGAGCTGCTATGCCTATGTTTCGAATGCTTCGAATATCTATTCCTCCGTCGCTCATGCTTTACAAATCACCACCCTGCATGATACCTGTTTCCTACCATCTATAATGGGCAAATGCCCTGTTCGCTTCCGCCATTCTATGTGTGTCTTCTCGTTTCTTTATAGCTGTACCTTCTCCTTTGTAGGCATCGATAAATTCCCTGGCCAAACATTCGATCATGGGAATTCCCTTACGAGACCTGGCGCTCTTTATAATCCACCGTATTGCTAACGCCTGGGCCCGATAAGGTGCCACCTCGACCGGTACTTGATAAGTTGCTCCTCCGACACGTCTAGGCCTGACCTCAACTAGGGGTTTAACATTTTCCAGGGCCTTTTCGAACACTTCATCGGGGGCAACATTAAGCCTTTTTCCAGCTTGTTCCAAGGCCTCGTAAACAATGCGTTCAGCAACGCTCTTCTTGCCGTCGTACATTAGACAATGAATGAACTTAGCTATGGCCTCGCTCTTATATAACGGATCAGGATCAACTTTTCTTTTTGCCACATGCGCCTTTCGCGGCATGACATCAACCTCCTCGCTTGTTCTTGGCTATTTTGGCTTTCTCACGCCGTACTTAGATCTACTCTGACGGCGATTTTCCACGCCGCCACAATCAAGTGCCCCGCGTATTATATGATAACGGACGCCCGGCAAATCCTTGACGCGTCCCCCCCGAACTAATACCACTGAGTGTTCCTGCAAGTTATGGCCTATGCCTGGAATGTAGGCGGTCACTTCAATACCATTCGTCAATCTCACGCGAGCCACTTTCCTCAATGCAGAGTTCGGCTTCTTGGGAGTGACGGTATATACCCTCGTGCAAACGCCTCTTTTTTGAGGATTTCCCTGAAGCGCAGGAGCACCAGAACGTTTCTTCTTTCCCTTACGGCCTTGACGTATTAGCTGATTTATGGTAGCCACAAAAGTCCCCCCTTTAGCTTTATTGAGCTTCCTTTGTCTGTTTATCCTTTAACAAACCGGCTACAGCCGCTGGTCTTTCAATGACACAAGCCCTTCCCAATATCTTGGAATTATCAACCCATTCCACGGGTATTTCCCTAATCTCTGCTTCCTTTAATATGGGTTCGATGACCTTTCTTTCGGCGTCACGTGCAAAAAATATCTTCTTGATCTCAGATCTTAGTAATCTACGTAAAACACTTTTGGCTCCTACGACGCGATCGCTTTCAACAAGCTCATGTAAGGGCATGACAAACCTCCTCTTAACGACATGAGCACCGTGGAATAATATCAACGCTGGGACTTTATGTCAAGTGGGGTCTTCCTTGCAGATCGACCCCATGATCGAAACAGACCTTATCATGAACGATCCACGGACACAGGTTCGTACGAAATTTCTCCCTCGGCTTCCACTATTTCAAAGTTGCGATTTGCGGCTGCTCCAGTGCCAGCGGGAATCAGATGTCCAATTATGACGTTTTCCTTTAAACCTCTCAGATAATCTATTTCGCCACGAACGGCAGCAGAAGCTAAGGCCTGAGCCGTTTGCTGGAATGATGCCGCAGATAGGAAACTGTCAGTTGCAAGGGCAGCCTTGGTGATCCCCAATAACACCGGTTTCCATATTGGCTCTTGGCGAAGCTTTCTCACGAAGATAACCCTTTGAATTAACCTTTCGACTTGAGAAAGGGCCAATATGGGTCTTACAACAATCTTTGTAGGTTCAACCTCTATGATGCGCTCCAGGACTTGTTGATTTATCTCCGTTCCGGCAGAAACCACTATATTGCCCAAATTATCCTTCACCGGTTCCAGCAAAACTTTGCCATAGATCTTCTCTGTCATCACGCTATGCAGTATCTTTTGCCTCGAGTAAATCTCACCGTCTGCTTCAATAGCTGTTGTTTTGCCCTCGATTATTCCGCGAACTATGCTGCCATCGACAATGGGAGGAATGTCCTCAGGTTCGTTACCACTTGAATCGATGACCTTGCTCAGCGAGCGTCCCCAAATCTTGCTGATCAAATATTCCTGAATTGCGTCGGATAGATCTATGGTCTCGGGTGCCTTCCATATTTTGATTTCCTTGATCGATTTTTCCTTCAACCTCAGAGCTATATCCTTCGTTAAGAGTGCATCCTTATGTGCAATGACCTCCCCATCGCAAAGGACATCTTCAGCCAAATAAGTGACATCGCAGAGCGAGAAGAGTTTATCGGTATCCAAAACCTGCAAGGGCTTTCGCAAATCTTGGGTTATAAGCGCAAGCTGTTTGATGGTTAAGGGGGAGTTGGCCTCAATGCGCACTCTGTCGCCTACTTCGTAGGGTTCAAGGAGCTCTAATCCCTCAAGTTCGCGCCGGAAAAGCGACTCTCCAACTATGACACGAACTAGTTCCCCTTCGTCTTCTACGATCAATTCTGTAAGCGCTGTGCCGGGTTGAAGCAGAATTTTTATTGCCTGTTCATCGAGTACTTCCCCTTTATATTGCGCCGCATGCTCTAAAGATCCCTTGCCGATAACATCTCTCAAAATCTTGCCCTTTAACAAGGCAACTGATTCATCCAGGCAACGCTGATTGTGGCTCTGGATTTCTTGAATTTCCTTTTCCAGCTCATCTATCCATACTATTTCTCCAACCACGTAAGAAGTATCACCTTCATCGGCTATGCGCACCTTGTTCACCGGAGCTACCTTACGCAAGATAACTTCAATATGTTTGTTGTTTATAGAAACTCCCTGGGACTTGTAAACCTCTTGTATTCCATCGACCAAATATGTATGAACGGCCTCGATCCCCTTTACTTCCATCAGTTGTTGCGGATCGATATAGCCTTCCGTTAAAATCTGGCCCTTTTTGACGATATCTCCTTCTTCCACCAAAAGCAGCTGGGCCGATGGCACATTAAATGTGGTTTTCTCATCCCCGCTATCCGAATGTATAACTATCTTTCTCTTTCCTCCCATATCTCGGATTTCAACCACTGTACCGTCAATTTCAGAAAGTAGAGCTATCTTTTTGGGCTTTCTCACCTCAAACAACTGTTCGACGCGGGGTAAGCCCTGGGTGATATCCTCTCCCGTGATCCTCACTCCGCCGGTATGAAACGTCCTCATCGTAAGCTGAGTACCAGGCTCTCCTATCGATTGAGCAGCGACAATGCCCACGGATTCTCCTATGGCAACTGGCTTTCTCGTAGACAGGTCAAGGCCGTAACATCTCTGACATATCCCGTTGCGTAAGACACAAGTCATGGGACTTCTCACCCATATGCCTTCAATATTTGCTGCTTCTATCTTCTCAGCCCTGACTTGATCTATTATCTCGCCCGCTTTAACGAGTACCGTCCCTTCAAGCGGATGTCGCACATCTTCAAGCGCAGTCCTTCCGTATACCCTTTCGCTCAAAGGAATCACAACTTTGCCATCTTGAAGCAAGGGTGCTACAAATACGCCCTTATCGGTGCCGCAATCCTCTTCCAGGATGATCAAGTCTTGCGACACATCAACGAGACGTCTCGTCAAATATCCCGATTTGGCCGTCCTCAAAGCTGTATCGGCAAGCCCTTTTCTTGCCCCGTGGGTAGAAATGAAATATTCCAACATGTTTAGGCCTTCTCTAAAGTTCGACACAATGGGATAGTCAATGACTTTGCCCGATGGATCGGCCATAACCCCTCGAATGCCGGACAACTGCGACAGCTGGCTTTTACTGCCACGCGCTCCGGAATCCACCATCATCCGAAGGGGGTTTAGTTCATCCATGTGCTCCAATATGCAGTCTGCAATTCTTGCCGCTGCTTCAGTCCAAAGCAACTCTGTTTCCCTTAGATATTCATCCTCTGTCAAAATGCCCATACCGTATTGAGCATTCAGTTCGCTTTCCTTTTCCATGGCCTCCCTTACAATTTCTTCCTTCTCGGGAGGAGTGACGACGGAGTCTATATTCAAAGAAACGCCGCTTTTAGTAAACCATTTATAGCCCAAGAACTTGATGCCATCCAGCATTTTTACGAGATCTTCGTGTTCTACCTTATCAAAAGCCAGATCTAACATTGACCCTAAATCCTTCTTGGCTATTCGTCTGTTTATATATCTGAGCGATGGATGAAGCACGCTGTTAAACAAAACCCTTCCAGGAGAGGTTTCAATGAACTCTCCTTCCCACAGCATTTTGACCTTTGCATGGGGATGGACATTCCCGTGGTCAAGTGCTATAAGTACGTCTTCTATATCCTTAAAGGTCATGCCTTCTCCCTTTTGGCCTTCGACCATGGCTGTCAAATAGTATATTCCGAGCACTACGTCTTGTGTGGGCGTGACTATAGGACGCCCATGCGCCGGCGATAATAAATTGTGTCCTGCAAGCATCAATACTCTTGATTCAGCTTGGGATTCTAAGGATAAAGGAACGTGCACGGCCATTTGATCTCCGTCGAAATCAGCGTTGAATGCAGTACAGACTAAAGGATGTAGTCTAATGGCTTTGCCTTCCATGAGCAATGGTTCAAAGGCCTGGATTCCCAATCTATGAAGCGTGGGAGCACGATTTAGCATGACGGGATGATCTTTTATTATCTCTTCCAAGGCTTCCCAGATTTCATCTCTTCTGCGCTCTATTATGCGTTTTGCCCCTTTCACATTTGAAGCTATGCCCTTTTCTATCAACTTATGCATCACAAAGGGCCTGAACAACTCCAAGGCCATTTCCTTTGGCAATCCGCACTGGTACAGTTTTAACTCAGGCCCTATGACAATTACAGACCTTCCCGAGTAATCAACGCGCTTGCCAAGTAAATTTTGACGAAAACGACCTTTCTTCCCCCTTAGCAAATCTGTCAAACTTTTAAGGGGACGATTGCCCGCTCCTAGGACAGCTTTGCCAACTCGGCCGTTATCTATCAGGGCATCAACTGCCTCTTGCAGCATCCTCTTTTCGTTCCTTATTATCATCTCGGGCGCACGAAGTTCCTGCAATCTCTTTAACCGATTGTTTCGATTTATAACACGCCTGTAAAGGTCGTTTAAATCAGATGTAGCAAACCTTCCTCCATCCAACTGTACCATCGGTCGCAAATCAGGAGGAATTACGGGCAAGACGCTTAATATCATCCATTCGGGCTTACTATCACCCTTCCTAAAATCCTCGACAACCTGCAGGCGCTTTATCAGCCTGCGCTTCTTTTGACCCGTCGAATTTGCGGTTTCTTCTCTCAATGATGCAGCCAATTCATCTATATCTATTATCTTTAACAACTCTAAAATGCTTTCAGCTCCGATGCCAGCCGCAAAGTCCTTATCGTAAGCCTTACATAACTTTTGTTCCCTTTCTATTATGATGTCGCACTGTTCGAAAGGAGAATCGCTGCCATCGATCACTATATACGATGGATCTTCGACGACCACAGTTTCCTGCTGAGAAGCAAACCTTTCAGGATAATTTTTCATATATAGCTGCAGCTCCGACGCTGAAACTATGTCATCTTTCGAGAAGGGAAGGCGAACTGTAGCGATTACCAAAAAGGCTTCCTGATTCTTGATGGCCAACCTCTCAAATTCGACTTTTATGCCTTGCTTTTTAAGTCGTTCGATATCACTCTGGCTTGCTACGTCCCCTACCTTCAAGGTTGCACCCTCTTCGATCTCGGTTATAGTGTAAGCCGGCTCAACCTTAAAGAGGTCATCTCCATACTCCGTCCGATAACGAGATACTTGCTGAGCCGAGAGCACATCCCCATCCTTCAAGGGTAGATCATCAATGCTGGTAATGCGATAAGCCTCTTCTGCCTTAAACTTTGGATCATAATGCCTATGTATGCGCTCTTCACAGGCAGGGATAAGATCGCCCTTTTTGGCCAAATCAGGTCTTTTGCCCTCCATGACGACCTTGTATAAAAGCTCTCTTCTCCTCATGGGCGCAAAGTAAATTACTCTCTCCAAATCTTTGGCTGTCGTCCCCAAAAACAAGTTAAGCCTGCTCGGAATGCCGCGCAGATACCAAATGTGAACAACGGGACATGCCAGTTCTATATGACCCATCCGTTCCCGCCTTACCTTGCTATCGGTTACCTCCACACCACAGCGATCGCAGATTATGCCTTTAAACCTTGGCCCGTTGCGTTTGTATTTTCCACATGCACACTCATAACTCCTCACAGGACCGAATATACGCTCACAGAATAGCCCATCTTTTTCAGGCCTAAGGGTCCTATAATTTATCGTCTCCGGCCTTTTCACTTCGCCGCTTGACAGCTCTCTTATCCTTTCCGGACTCGCCAATCTAATTCGAACGCCAACAATCTCACACTTATCCATTTATGCATCATCCCCCTCAGGGTCAACCTCTTCCTCGCTTGGATTTCCAAAGATCCTGGCTTCCAATTTTACTTTCGCTTCTTCTTTCGCCTGTACTTCGACCGGTTTTTTCTCCGGCTCCTTCGTCGGATGTTTTTCTTCCTCCTCGGCATACTCTATGCTTTCGCCATCATATAGCACTTGCACGTCCAGCCCCAATCCCTGAAGTTCTTTTATCAACACTCGGAAACTTTCCGGTACGCCAGGTGTGCCTATATTTTGACCTTTAACGATGTTTTCAAAGGTCTTAAGCCGCCCTTGCACGTCATCGGACTTGATTGTCAACATCTCCTGTAAGGTATGGGCTGCTCCGTATCCTTCTAAAGCCCATACTTCCATCTCCCCAAAGCGCTGCCCACCAAACTGGGACTTACCTCCCAAAGGTTGCTGCGTGATCAAGCTGTAGGGACCAACGGATCGTGCGTGAATCTTGTCATCTACGAGATGAATAAGCTTAAGCATGTACATATATCCCACGGTTACCTTATTTTCGAAGGGTTCGCCAGTCCTACCATCGTAAAGGACAATGCTTCCGTCTCTCGTAAGATCGGGGAATTTGCGATCTCGAATTTCTTCAATATACTCACATATCTCTTCCACCGAAGCGCCTTCAAAAACCGGAGTAGCAACGTTCCATCCATTGTAATAGGCCACGAGTCCCAGCACAGTCTCGAGCACTTGCCCCAGATTCATACGACTTGGCACGCCCAGGGGATTTAAGACTACATCAACTGGAGTGCCGTCCGACAAATAAGGCATATCTTCGACTGGCAAGATGCGAGAAATCACGCCTTTGTTACCGTGACGCCCGGCCATCTTGTCCCCTACGGTTATTTTCCTGAGCTGGGCCAAAAAAACTTTAACAACTTCGTTGACGCCTGGGGGAAGATCATCTCCATATTCTTCTCGGGAAAGCCTTTTTACGGCAACCACCTTACCACCCTCACCGTGAGGTACACGCAAAGAAGTATCTCTAACCTCGCGCGCCTTCTCTCCAAATATGGCCCTCAGCAACTTTTCCTCAGGTGTTTGGTCCGTTTCTCCCTTTGGAGAAACTTTGCCAACCAGTATGTCTCCCGCCCTTACCTCGGCTCCTACTCGAATGATCCCTCTTTCATCCAGATTTTTCAGTTGATCTTCACCAACATTAGGTATGTCTCTAGTGATCTCCTCGGGCCCTAACTTCGTATCCCTTGCATCTAATTCATACTCCTCTACGTGAATAGAGGTGTATATATCTTCTTTTACGAGCCTCTCGCTCAAGAGAATAGCATCCTCGAAGTTGTAACCTTCCCACCCCATAAAGGCGACCAATACATTTCTTCCAAGTGCTAACTCACCCTGATCAACAGCCTGTCCGTCTGCAAGGAAATCACCGGTCTCAACTACATCTCCTTTTCTAACAACAGGACATTGATGTATAACTGTGCCTTGATTTGATCTCCTAAACTTGATCAAGGTATATGTATCGATTTCTCCGTCATCGGCAGTAACCTGGATTTTATTGGCGTCCACGTATGTAACGGTACCTGCCTTTTTTGCCAAGATACAAGAACCCGAATCCCTTGCTACCTTTTCCTCTATGCCAGTCCCAACCAAGGGGGCCTCGCTTTGTATCAGAGGAACGGCTTGTCGTTGCATATTGGATCCCATCAATGCCCTGTTAGCATCATCGTGCTCCAAAAAGGGAATCAAAGCTGCCGATACCGATACTATCTGCTTTGGCGTCACGTCGATATAGTTGACTTGTTCAGGAGGCACTATAACTATGGAGCCACGATGTCTGACGTGTACGTCTTCTTGATTAATTCGACCATTCTCATCGAGTGGAATGTTTGCTCTTGCCACGAAAGCCTCGTCTTCTTCGTCGGCCGGTAAATACACAATCTCGTCAGTGACATAGCTGTCCCTAACGACTCGTTTAGGCGACATTAAAAATCCGTATTCATTCACCTTAGCGTAGTTGGCCAATGAGGTAACCAATCCGATATTTGGACCTTCCGGCGTTTCTATCGGACATATCCTGCCATAATGAGAGGGGTGTACATCCCTGGCCTCAAACCCAGCCCTCTCTCTTGTTAAGCCACCAGGTCCCATGGCTGACAATCTGCGTCTATGAGTTACATCGGCCAAAGGATTAGTTTGATCCATAAATTGAGATAACTGACTCGAACCGAAAAATTCCCTTATAGCCGCTGAAATTGGACGTATGTTTATAAGGTCATGTGCAGTAGCGGCAGAAAGATCCGGTGTGGTCGTCATCCGGTCCTTTGCTATTCGTTCCATCCTCAGCAATCCGATGCGGATCTGATTTTGAAGAAGTTCGCCGACTGAACGCACGCGCCTATTGGCCAAATGGTCTATGTCGTCCTCTCGCTCTATTCCATCTCTCAAGTTAAGTATTCCCTTAGTTATCGTTATTAAATCCTCGATTGTGAGCAATCGAACCTCTTCGGAGATATTAAGTCCTAATCTTCGATTTAGCTTATATCTTCCAACTCGACCAAGGTTATAACGCCTCGTATCGAAGAAAAGTGAGTTAACGTACTCCTTTGCGTTTTCTACCCTTAGAGGTTCGTTGGGACGCATGCGCTTAAAAATCTCCAACATCGCTTCTTCCGAAGAGTCAGTCCCGTCACGTTCAAGCGTAGCGGGAAAAACAGGATCTACATTCCACAGCCTCACCTTCGTACGGCCGCTATCCCACAATTTTTCCACGTGTTCTTTAGTAAGGCGATCATTTTTAGGTATGATGACATGTCCTGCGTCATCTATGATATCCTCCGCTATCAGACGTCCTCTAACATCTTCCTCGACGAGGTCGAATTCCTCTTCAACACCGCCAAATGTTCTCAGCAACTCTGTGTTGTCCTTAAGGCCAAAGGCCTTCAGCAATACGGTTGCTGGCACCTTGCGGCGATTGTCTATATTCACGGACAAGACGTCACCTGGAGTAAGATCAAATTCGAGCCAAGCGCCTCTATCGGGAATTATTTTAGCTTTACACACTTCCTGTCCCGGTGAACCCGATTCGATGCTAAAATACACACCAGCGGAACGAGCAAGCTGATTCACGACAACCCTTTCCGTTCCGTTAATTATGAAACTTCCCCTATCCGTCATGACAGGGAAATCTCCGAGGAAAATTTCTTCTTCTTTTATCTCACCTGTATTGCGATTTACAAGCTGAACAGTGGCACGTAACGGCATCGACCATGTCAGGTCCTTTTGCCTGGCCTCCTCTTCAGTCAAAGTGGGTGGGTCGATGTAGTAGCGCACGAACTCTATGACAAAGGATCCGTCATAACTTTCTATCGGGAAAATCTCCTCGAGCAATTCCTGAAGCCCCTGGGATTTCCTGTAATCTGGAGGAACATCCGGTTGCAAGAACCAACTATATGATTCATGTTGCAACTCGACTAAATAAGGTAGAGCAACTAGCTCCTTTGAAGGGCCAAAGGTTAACCTTTTGCGTTTTCTCCCCATTTTTACAAACTCCGGCATGGGAGCAACGACCTCCCTATATTATATGTTTTTGATGGGTTAAAAGGGAATAACTGCTTATAATGCAAGCGAAAATGATAACAGATGCCAAAGACTCTGTCAATATCACAAAATGACCTTTTCCATAATTTGAGGTAATTATGGATATTCTACGTTTCTGAAGGGATTTATGTATATAATTTAGACATGTAATGGTGGGCAGGGGGGGATTTGAACCCCCACAGGCATCACGCCCACTGGCTCCTGAGGCCAGCGCGTCTACCTTTCCGCCACCTACCCTCATTTCAACCACGTTCTAAGCAATTAGTCATTATACTATGTTTCATAACCTCTCGTCAAACTCAGCCCAAGGACGCTCTGTAAAGTCGATCCCTAATGGCTAAACCCAGTCCCTCCTTCTTTGGATAATCAGCAACGATTACTTCTACTCCCCTCTTTTCAAGGTATCTTAAAGCCATAAACAGCCCCCGAGCATAATGTTCGAGAGATTCAAATAAGATGACATCATCGCCCACGCTTGAAGGCGGTTTCCTTATGCCCAAATAACCAATCTTTTTGACTTCAAGCTCGGGCCAATCCTCGCCTTCCTTCCACAACAAAACCTTACAACTCGGTGCATAATGTCTGTAGCGGGTGCCAGGTGACCTCCTTTTTTCGTCTGTTCTTTCGTTTCGATTTAAGCCCTCAGGCAGTATTACCCTTTCGCCAAAACTCTCCAAGGCCTCAACGGGCAGTCCTCCCGGCCTTAAAAGCACCACCCTTTCTCCCGTAACATCGATGACTGTGGACTCGACGCCAACATCGGTTGGACCGCTGTCCAGTATGACATCTATCTTATCTCCCAGATCATCGTAGACTGCCTCAGCGTTTGTGGGACTGGGCCTTCCGCTAGTGTTTGCGCTAGGGGCGGCTATGGGTATACCTGATTTTTCTATTAACGCAAGCGCCACCGGATGAGAAGGCATCCTTATAGCAACCGTGTCAAGCCCTCCGCTTGTAATCTTTGGAACTATCTCTTTTGACTTCATGACCAACGTCAATGGGCCAGGCCAAAATGCCTTCATTAAGTTTAAGGCCCTTTGACTACAGTAAGCGATCCTTTGTGCTGCCTCCAGACTTGCTACATGCACGATCAAGGGATTGTCCTGAGGCCTTCCTTTAGCGAGAAAAATTTTTCTCACAGCCTCTTCATCTAAAGCATTTGCTCCAAGGCCATATACGGTCTCAGTGGGAAAAGCCACTAAACCTCTTTCTCTGATCTTTTCTGCGGCGAGCTTTATCACCTCAACGTCGGGATTCCATTTATCTACTTTATGCACGGTAGCTCTTTTCAATCAGTTTCATCTCCAAATACTTTTTTGCAAACTTCCAAGAGTTGGGGAAAATTGCCTTCAATAATGGCATTCCTGGATTTACGCGCAAGCTCTAACATAAAATGAAGATTGTGCCAGGTACATAACCTTGAGGCCAAGATCTCCCCTGCTTTGTGGAGATGACGAATGTAAGCTCGGCTAAAATTTTTGCATACGTAACAGTTGCACTCCGAATCTAAAGGGGAAAAATCTTCCCGAAGTTCAAGCCTTCGAACGTTTAAATTGCCCTTAGACGTCAAAACGGAGCCATTTCTCGCATTTCGCGTCGGTAGGACGCAGTCAAACATGTCCATACCCCTAGCAATCCCTTCCGTCATGTCAAGAGGATGGCCAACGCCCATCAAGTACCGAGGCTTATTCTTGGGCAATACTTGATCCATTAGCTCCAAGGTAGCATACATCAACTCCCTGGGCTCGCCTACGGCCAATCCGCCTATCCCATAACCAGGAAAATCCATGTCAACCAGGGCATCACTGCAATATTTGCGCAAACTAGGAAACACCGACCCCTGCACTATGCCAAACAAGGCTTGATCCTTCCTGGAATGGGCCTGCTTGCATAACTTTGCCCATTTTATGGTCCTAAAAGTCGCCCCTTTAGCTTCATCTTCGGTTATAGGATAGGAAGTGCATTCATCAAAACACATGGCTATATCACCGCCAAGCGATTCTTCTATTGACATGACTAATGCGGGGGATAAAAAGTGCCGGCTGCCATCCAGGTGAGACTGAAACTCAACACCTTCATCATTTACTTTGTTGAGAGAAGCCAGAGAAAAAACCTGAAAACCTCCGCTGTCAGTCAAAACGGCCCTATCCCACCTCATAAACCCGTGCAAACCTCCGGCTTTCTCAATGACATCGATACCAGGGCGCAAATATAGGTGATAAGCGTTGCACAAGATGATCCGAGCTCCTAACATCTCCAGTTCAAATGGCGCCATGGCCTTGACGGTGGCCTGAGTGCCAACAGGCATGAAACAAGGCGTCTCTATGATTCCGTGAGGAGTTAAAAGCCTTCCAGCTCTTGCTCCTGTATGAGGACATTCCGCAACAATCTCGTAATCAAAAAAATCGTAGTTTCTCATAAATTACCATCCTAAAAGACTGATCGAATTTTCCATTACAACTTTTGTTAACTCATCAAAAGGCATGCCCCGCAATGAAGCTATGGTCTCATAAACATAACTCACGTTGGCCGGTTCATTTACCTTTCCCCGCGAATTTTCAGGCGAAAGATAAGGAGAATCAGTTTCACAAAGTACCCTGTCCAAGGGAATGGACGCGGACACTTCTCTTAAGATTTCATTTTTCTTATACGTGATATTACATGCAAAGGAGATATAAAATCCCATATCGATTGCCCTCATTGCATGATCTTTGTTCCCCTGAAAGCAATGCAAAATCCCGCCCACTTCATGGGCGCCTTCCGACTTTAGGATAGCTAACGCCTCATCGTAAGCATCCCTTATATGACATATCAGCGGTTTTTTCAAGCTTTTGGCCCACTCTATGTGCTTTGCAAAGATATCCCGCTGGGCACTGGCAGGGGAGAGGTTGCGATAATAATCCAATCCCGTCTCCCCTATGGCGATGACATGTTCGTTTTCACCCAAAGAAATGAGTTCTTCAGGTATTACTCCATTTAACTCTTTAGCGTCATGTGGATGAACGCCAACAGCAGCGAATGTCCTTATCGAAGATATCTCCTTTGCCAGCGATAGGGCCTCAAAGCTTGAGGCCTCGTCAGCTCCAACTATCAACAAGCGACTTAAACCTCTGTCAACTGCTCTTGACAGAACATCATCGAGTCTTGACTTTAATGCTGGCATGTATATATGACAATGAGTATCAACTAGGGACACAACCGTTACAACTCCCTTAAATTAATATAGGCTCAATGCACGCGGCTTCCCAAGGGTATGTCTTCGTTGTCCACAGTAAGGAGCGCTAGTTGGGATCCGTCCGGAGACTCCGCGGCCAAAAGCATTCCATTGCTTACAACTCCTCGAAGCTTAGCGGGCTTCAAGTTGCATATCACCACAATTTTTTTGCCTACAAGGTCCTCTGGGGAATAAAATTCCTTTATACCTGCAACTATCATTCTTCGCTCATATCCAAGATCAATCGACAGCTTATAAAGTTTATCGGCTCCGGGGATGTGATCAACGGCAACGATCTTTGCCACTCTAAGTTCAACTTTTTTGAAATCATCGATCGATATCTCGTCTTCGTGTTCTCCGGGATCTGGTTGTAAGCCTTTTTTGGAATCTCTTTCCGCTTTTTCAACAGCCCATTTTTTAAAATCGATACGAGGAAAAAGGACATCCTTTTTTTTACTGATGGCCGTCCCCGCCGGGAAGGGCCTATCCATCGTTTCAAAGCTATCCATAGAAAGTTTATCCTTTAGGCCGAGCTGTTCCCATATCT
The DNA here is from genome assembly GCF_937920065.1 of Acetomicrobium mobile. Lineage (NCBI taxonomy): Bacteria > Thermotogati > Synergistota > Synergistia > Synergistales > Acetomicrobiaceae > Acetomicrobium > Acetomicrobium mobile. Next base: position 2,545 of record NZ_CALETC010000191.1, on the reverse strand, counting down.
CAAACGATTTTTCAGGCATAAAGGGAGCAACAAGAAGGGCAATGTTTTTTAAAGCTTCGCATAAGTTGTACAACACGTTGCTCAAACGATCCTTTTCGCCTTCCTCCCCCAATTTCCAAGGCATGGTTATGTCTATATATTTATTGGCCAAACCAATGTAAGCCCATATCTCCCTTAAAGCCTCATCATAGGCAAAACGAGACATGTAGCTGTCAAATTTTTGCATCAGTCTTTTAACTACTTCTTTTCCTATCTCAGCATCTTCCTTGGTGGGCTCAAGCATGGGTTCTGGCACAATTCCGCCAAAATATTTTACAACCATCTGTAACGTTCTAGATAGCAAATTTCCTAGATCGTTCGCCAAATCGAAATTGATCCTCTGCACCAACGCCTTTTCCGAAAAGTCTCCGTCCAAACCGAAGGACACCTCCCTCAGCAGGAAGTAGCGAAAGGGATCGACGCCGTAAATCTCGATAATCTCAAAGGGATCCACGACGTTGCCTTTCGATTTGGACATCTTTTCTCCTTCAACGGTCCACCATCCGTGAGCGAAGACCTGTTTAGGAGGATTAACCCCAAGCGCCAGAAGCATAGCAGGCCATACCACGCTATGAAAACGAAGTATATCCTTGCCAACCAAGTGATGCACTACGGGCCAATATTTCCTCCACCTTTGTTCGTCCTCAGGATATCCGCAGACAGTCAGGTAATTTATAAGGGCATCAAACCAAACGTACACTACGTGAGCATCATCGCCTGGTATTGGTATGCCCCACTTCAAAGTTGTCCTAGATACGGACTGGTCTTTTAGCCCCATCCTTATGAAGCTAACTATCTCATTGTAGCGAGATTCAGGTAAGATCGCCGTTGGATTATTCTCGTAAAACTCAAGAAGCGGCTGTTCGTACTTGGACATGCGAAAGAAGTAGCTTTCTTCGGTCATCTTTTCCAAAGGCCTCTTGCAATCAGGGCAGATCATGTCTTCGCCCAATTGACTTTTCGATACATAGGTTTCGCAGGGAATACAATACCAACCTTCGTATGTTCCCTTGTAGATATCGCCTTGGTCCATAAGTTTTTTAAAAATATATTGCACTACTTCGATGTGTCTTGGTTCAGTAGTCCTTATGAAGTCGTCATAAGAAATGTTTAGTTTCTCCCATAAGTTTTTGAAATTTTGGACGGTCCTGTCGGCCAACTGCTGAGGTGTCACGCCTTCTTTTTGGGCTGCCTGCTGAACCTTTTGACCATGTTCGTCAGTGCCGGTCGAAAAAAGGACGTCAATGCCGTGCATCCTCTTATACCTGGCCATCACATCGGCGGCCACCGTAGTGTAAGCATGACCAATATGAGGAACGTCGTTCACGTAATAAATGGGAGTTGTGATGTAAAAGCAACTTTCACGATTCATCTTTTTCCTCCTCCAATCTTTCTAATCTTTCTTGATCCAAGACGAATTTTCTGACTAGATTTTTCTTTATACCATAGCTTTCGGATAGCGTTTTTGCAACATCTTTTAGGGGCATACCACAATTTCGCAAATGGGTGGCCACTTTTTGCCAAGAGTCGTCCTCTTCTTTTTGAGATACATCTTGGGACCCATCCACCACAAGTGTCAGCTCTCCTTTTATTCCTTCAGCTTCTTTTAAGAGTTCGGACAGCAAGTTGCGGCGGCACTCCTGATGCAATTTGGATATCTCCCTGATCAAGGCAGCTTGCCTGTCGCCCCACACTCCGAGGATATCCGACAAATCGCGCTTTAATTTATGGGGGGCAACATAAAAAATTGAAGTAAAGGCAAGTTTTTTTAAAGAAGCTAAAAATTTTCTCCTTGGACCCCTTTTATCCGGAAGAAAGCCCAGAAAAAAGAAACGATCCATTGGAAGACCTGACATGATAAGGGCGGGCAAAATGGCAGAGGGCCCAGGCAGTGCGTCAACTTCAAACCCTGCCTTTATCGCCTCTGATACCAAAATGTACCCCGGATCAGATATGCAGGGGGTACCCGCATCAGAGGTCAAAGCTACCTTTAAGCCTTTGCTCAACATATCTAGGACTTCTTTCGTACGATTTCTTTCGTTATGTTCGTGATAAGAAAGCATTTTGACCTTAATATCGTAATAGTTAAGGAGCTTCATGGTACGTCTAGTATCTTCACAAAGTAAAACATCTGCAGTTTTTATCGTATCAAGTGCCCTAAAAGTTATATCTTTTAAATTGCCGATGGGCGTGGGTACGACAAAAAGAGGCACCGTCATTCACCTATTTTGTAAGCCGAAAGAAGTTCGGGCGTGTAATTTCCTGATTCATCACAGATATATACAGGTGGTTCTATGCAAGCTCCCCTGCCAGTATTTCTTCTGGCCTCAACCAAGACTACCGAGGCCTCCCTTCCCGGCTTAGGGTACACGACTTTAAGTCTTTTAAGCGGCATCCGATTCTTTTCAAGAAAGTAGCAAAGCTCTGAGATGCGCTTTGCCCTCAATATAAGATAAAGTCTCCCCTTGTCCTTTAACAAGTAAAATGACGCCTTTATTACATCTTC
>NZ_CALETC010000190.1:0-5858 GCF_937920065.1 Acetomicrobium mobile | reverse complement strand
TTGGCTTGATTTGAAAGAAGCACAGAAAATAGCCGAATTTCTTGGCATTGAAGCGCCCTTTTTCTTGGCAACTTACACACACAAAAAACTTGGCAGGATCAGTATTAAAGAGAAAGAAAACGGGGACTGCCAGTTTTTAGCCTGGGGAAAGTGCGAGATCTATCCGGTCAGGCCTCTTCAATGCAGATTGTACCCTTTTTGGCCCTCTATCCTTTCAAGCCCTCGCAGTTGGAGTTGGGAAGGACGTAGATGTCCGGGCATCGGACAAGGTCGGTTTTATCCCGCCAAAATTATAGATCGTATGCTGGTTAAGGCACTGCCTTTGGGGCTTTGACACTAAGTTAACCATGCCTAATTTGCTTGTATATATTTTCTCTTCAAGTTAGAATTTAAAATGTAAACCAAAGCAACAAGCAAGTTAAAGATGACTTTAATAACAGGGGGCGATAGGCATGGCTAATGTCAGGTGGGCTGTTACGCCAGAAGAGGTTTTTCCTGTGTTGGAAAGGTGGATCTTGCGCGATGGCTTCAATATAGTCATTGATATGGAAAAATCAGAAGGCAGTTGGATTGTAGATGCACGCACGGGTGAAAAGTGGCTTGATTTTTATACCTTCTTTGCATCGGCTCCTTTCGGCATGAATCATCCCAAGCTCGCAAATGACGAGTTCAAGGAAAAGATCTTCAGAGCGGCCATTAATAAGGTCGCAAACTCCGATATCTACACCGTGGAGATGGCGGAATTCGTCAAGACTTTCTCGGAGGTAGCCGTGCCAAGCGGTTTTAATCACCTCTTTTTCATCGATTATGGAACTTTAGCCATCGAAAACGCTCTTAAAGTGGCCATGGATTGGAAGGTTAGAAAACTTTTGGCTCAGGGCAAGATAACCAAAGGCGTAGCCATTGATGGTAAAAAGGGAACTAAGGTAATACACTTCAGGGATTCCTTCCACGGAAGAAGCGGTTATACTTTAACTTTGACGAACACTGCCGATCCCAATAAGCATCAGTATTTTGCCAAATATGACTGGCCAAGGGTGCTAAATCCCAAGATCATTTGGCCCCTTGAGCAACACATAGAGGCCGTAAAATGGGAAGAAGAGGTCTCTGAAAGCCAGATTTTAAAGTTGCTGTGGGATGACCCTGACGACTATTGCGCCATCATAATAGAGACAATTCAGGGCGAAGGTGGAGACAATCACTTCAGAACTGAGTTTTTCAAGAAGCTGCGCAAGATATGCGATGAGTGCGATCTCATGCTTATTTTGGATGAAGTCCAGTGCGGCATGGGAATTACGGGCAAGATGTGGGCCTACCAGCATCACGACTTTATGCCCGATATGGTGGCTTTCGGCAAAAAATCACAAGTTTGTGGGATAATGGTTGGTCCAAAAGTAGATGAAGTATCAGAAAACTGCTTTACCGTGTCAAGTCGCATTAACTCCACTTGGGGCGGCAATATTTGTGACATGGTGAGGTCTACAAGATACCTTGAGATCTATCGCGATGATAATATCCTGGACTACGTTGCGAACATAGCCGGGCCTCAGCTATTCAATGGATTGCAAGCCCTCGGCGCTGAATTTCCGAAACTCGTTACGAACGTAAGGGGCAAAGGGCTCATGTGTGCCTTTGACTTTCCCTGTCCAGATTTGAGAGACAAATTTTTGAAGAAGATGCGAGAAAGACACGTCCTCCTGCTTGCCTGTGGAACACGTTCCGTGAGGTTCCGTCCTGCTTTAAACATAGCGCCTGAGGAGATAGATCGTGGCCTTTCTCTTGCAAAAGAGGCTTTGGCCGAATTAAGCAAGGAAGCATAGATTCTCCAGCTAGTTTATTTTTCGTCTAAGGGCACAAGGCGGGGTAGCAACCCCGCCTTTTTCCGTAATTTGCATGTGGCAAATTTCAGGTTATAGTGGTATGTTTCAATGGGAGGTGGATCTTTGCATTCCAGTTTGAGTGAGCTTAACTGGGGATTGGTCATTTCCCTGATCGTCGCAAGTGCAATAGTTGCTTATATAGGTGATATTTTGGGCATGAAGTTGGGCAAGAAGAGGATTAGTCTCTTTGGCATGAGGCCCAGGCACACGTCCCGTTTTATCACCATAGTGACAGGTGTTTTGATTGCCCTGGTAACGCTTTTTGTTATGGCTATTGCCTCCGATGCCGTAAGAGTTGCCCTTTTTAACATGAAATATATCCAGCGGCAGATATCTACTCTGACAGCTGAGCTAAGCAAAAGCCGAAGCGAGCTCGAAGCGCTTCAGTTAGATTTATTCAAGAGCCAAACTGAATTATCTGCCAAAGGAAAGGAGTTGCAAGAGGTCGAAGAAAAGCTCAGAGAAAGCCTGTCAAACTTGAAGGAAGTAGAAGCTGAAGTTACAAGGTTAAATAAAAAGGCAAAGGAACTGGAAAGGGACCGCGAGAGGCTTGGCAAGGAACTTGAAGCGATGAAGCTCGAACGAGATAGTCTTGAAGCCCAGATTGCCGATCTTCGCCTTCAGGCAGATGAGCTAAAAGCAAACCTTGAGAAGATGAAAGAAGGCAGGATACTGGTATTGGCCGGCGAGTTGCTGATGCAGATGCCCATTGACCCTACAAATATTGACGAAAAGGAAATCGAAAATGCAATCGAAAAGCTGATAAGTAACGCCAAATTGGCATTGTCCATACGCACTGGCCTGCAACCGGAAGACATCGATATCCATGTAAGAGAGGAAGAACTGAAAAAGGCCGTAAAAGAGACTGTGGAGAGCAAAAGGCGAAAGGTGGTCCGATTGATAGTTGCCACCAATGCAGTCGTAGGCGAAAGGATCGATTGTCTAATAAGCGTAAAAGATAGCGTGCTTGTTTATAAGGCAGGGGAAATACTTGCAAGCGAAGTGTTTACGGAACGCCTGAGTGAGGCGGAGGCAGAATTGGCGTTGTACAATTTGCTGAGACAAGTTAACGTTCGAGCTCAGGAAGATGGCATACTTCCCGATCCCATTACGGGCGCAGTCGGTAATTTGGAGGCCACCGAGTTTTTCGACGCCGTGGAAAATTTAAGCAACGCGAACCCACCCTTTAAGGTAAACGTAATTGCTGTCTCCGACATCTACACAGAAGGGCCCGTTCGCGTTAAAATAGAACTCGACTGATGGAAAGGATAATCAGAAATACTAATAAAGGAGGCGCTTGGTCCATGCTCATAGTCGAATGTCAGGTGTGCGAGGAAATTAAAGTCCTGGCTGGAGATCCGGATTATGACGGGATGGCCAGGGCTTCGTGGATATGTTCTAGGTGTGGTACAGGCCAACTCGTGCAATTACCGGTCAGCAGGGATGCACGAGGCGTTGATTTAAGGAAGATATTGCGCGGGATGTCCGTTCATTCTTCTTCCGGCGGGTATATCTCTGTGAGCACCCGCGATTAATCATGGATTTAAGCGAATATACCTTTTACGACAACAGGCTTGCCGTCTCCCCTTGGGAGGTAAAGGCGCTATATCGATTCGTATGGTGGGGAAAAAGTCGCACTGATGAGGGCATAGCTCGGATGCTGCAGGAAAGCAGCATGTGTTTCTCCGTGCGATATAAGAGCGAATTGGTCGGTTTCTGCCGGCTCCTGACCGATTTTGTTTATCGTGCCTCCCTGTGGGACATAATCATTCATCCCGATCATCAGGGGCAAGGCCTTGGCACGGCTCTCATGAACTATGTGCTTGAACATCCTGCCGTTAAAGATATTCCTCTAATAATCACTTATGTCAGCGATCTATATCCTTTTTTGGAAAAGTGGGGCTTCAAGCAGCTACCGGGTGCAGTACTGCTTTTGCGAAGTCCAATCGAATACTCATGAAAAGATTGGACTTGACAGAAAGGCCAGTTGCGGGTTATAAGAACATGCACCTTTACCTATTGTGCCTATGGGCCCTGGTGCTTTCGTATCCGTGGCATCAGGGTCCGCTATTTTTCATATTCGGAGGTGGAGTTGATGCCAAAAGAGCAGTTGTTGCTTACATCGGAGTCTGTAACTGAAGGACATCCCGATAAATTGGCCGATCAGATATCAGATGGGATATTGGATGCCATACTTGCCCAAGATCCCATGGGAAGAGTGGCCTGCGAGACCTTAGTCACTACTGGTTTAGTCATGGTTGCTGGGGAAATAACCACTGACTGTTATGTCGATATACCCCGATTAGTTCGATGCATCGTTAAAGATATCGGTTATACGCGCGCTAAATACGGTTTTGACGGAGATACCTGTGCTGTCATAACAGCCATAGACGAGCAAGCTTCAGATATTGCCCAGGGTGTAAATAGGGCACTTGAAGTAAGAGAGGACGATATGACGGATGACGAGGTGAACCGCATAGGCGCAGGCGATCAGGGCATGATGATCGGATATGCTTGCGATGAAACCGAAGAACTGCTTCCCATGTCCATTTCTTTGGCCCACAGACTGGCAAGACGTCTTGCGTACGTTCGTCGCGAAAAAATAATCCCCTACCTTCGTCCCGATGGCAAGACTCAAGTTACGCTCGAATACGAAAATGACAGACCGGTCAGGACGGATACCATCATAGTTTCTGCTCAACATCACCCTTCCGTGGAGCAGGCGCAGATAAAAGCGGATATCATAGAGCACGTCATCAAACCCATAGTCCCACCGGAGTTAATGGAGGATTCTCCGAGGATACTTGTAAATCCTACGGGTAGGTTTGTATTGGGAGGCCCCCTGGCTGATACGGGTTTGACTGGAAGAAAGATAATAGTCGATACCTACGGAGGAATAGTGCCCCACGGCGGAGGCTGTTTTTCGGGCAAAGACCCTACAAAGGTGGACCGTTCGGGGGCTTACATGGCAAGGTATGCGGCCAAAAATGTCGTTGCTGCAGGATTAGCGCGTAGATGTCAAATCCAGGTAGCTTATGCCATAGGCGTGGCCAGTCCAGTTTCCATATCGGTTGAGACCTACGGGACGGGCGTAATACCTGATGAAAAGATAGCAAGGCTTATAAGAGAACACTTTGATTTCAGGCCAGCCGCGATGATAAGGGATTTAGATTTGCGAAAACCACAATATTTACCGCTTGCTGCATATGGTCACATGGGGCGGATTGACTTAAATCCCCTGCCGGCATGGGAGAGGACGGATAAGGCGGAGGAATTAAGAAGGGCAGCCCAGTAAGCGAAGGTCATTTTTGTCATGGCGGGGATAGTGCCTTTTCTTTTGCATTTGATATTTCCCGTGAGGTGTCCTTTGTGCGGAAGGGCAGGCTCATGTGGCTGTGTAGAATGCATAAAAGAGGTGCTATCCCCAAACTTTTCCCTGTGCATCAAGTGCCTGGGGCCTTACCCCTGCGAAGAGCACAGTTCCTCTTTCCCTCATTATTGGGGCGCCCGTCATGAAGGCATGGCCCGAAACCTCGTACATCTACTCAAGTACGAAAACAACGGCGCCCTGGGAGTGTCCATGGGGATGGCTTTGGCATCGTACGTGACGGGGATGTCTGCCGACGCTTTGGTTCCCATACCCCTTCACATCGGAAGTCCAAGGTTATTCAATCAATCCAGAAAAATAGCCCAAGGCCTCTCCTTGAAGCTTGACATTCCCATGCGCGATTGTCTTGCCTGGAACGTTGAAGTCGCTCCGAGGGCGTCCAAAGGCAGTACAAGAAGTAAACTTCCGGAAAATTCCTTTAAAGTCACAGGTTTGCTCCGAAATATAAAAACCGCGATAATATGTGATGATGTATGCACCACGGGAGCTACAATACAAAAGGCTGCTTCCTCACTAGCTAAAATAGGCATCGAAGTCGTAGGTTCCATTAGCTTCACCGTAGGCAAAGGACCGAAGCTCTAAAAGCAGGT
>NZ_CALETC010000189.1:0-3635 GCF_937920065.1 Acetomicrobium mobile | reverse complement strand
CGTCTCATCGATCTGGCAAATCACCACCCCAGGGTGAACATCTTCAACCCCGGCCCTGGCGTCGGCGGACACTGCATTGCCGTGAACCCCTGGTTCATCGTCGAGAAATTCCCCGAAAAGACCGACCTGATCCGCACTGCCAGAAAGGTAAACGACAAAAAGCCTGAATGGGTTGCAGCGCAGGTCAAAAAGGACATACAAGACCGTTTTGGAGAAAAACACATCACCATAGGTATCCTCGGCCTTGCCTACAAGGCCGACATAGACGACATCCGCGAGAGTCCCGCGCTTGTCATTGCAAGGAACCTTAAAAACGCCGGCCACAACATTATCGCCTGCGAACCCAACAGGGAAGAGAAAACCGTGGAAGGCTACCCCAACATGCAGCTCGAAGACGTGATCGAACAGGCCGATTACCTTGTCATAACCACCGGACACAGACAATTTAAGGACAGCCTTGATTCTATCCTCAGGAAACCCCTCCACGACGCCGCGGGGGTGACGGCATGAAACAGGTGTTTATGGACGTCAAGACCGGAACGCCTCTCATCCTTGATGTCCCTGCCCCGTCCTGCAAAAAGGGAGGCGTGCTGGTGGAAACCCTCTGGTCGGCCGTCAGCGCTGGCACGGAGCGGTCCCTTCTGGACTTCGGCAAAAAGGGCCTTCTCGCCAAGGTCAAAGAACGGCCCGACCAGGCGAAGAAAGTCCTCGACAAGATCCGCACCGACGGAGCACTTACGGCCATAAAGGCGGCCTTCAACAAGCTCGATGAACCCCTCCCCCTGGGTTACAGCCTCGTCGGCAGGGTCCTTGAGGTCGGGACCAACGCCCCGGAATTTACCCCGGGCGATATTGTCGCTTGCGCCGGCCTCACGGCAGGTCATGCCGAGGTCGTTTATGTACCCAAAAACCTTGTAGTAAAAGTTCCCGAAGACTTCCAGGACCTCCGGCAGGCCGCCTTCGTCGCCCTTGGCGCCATCGCCATGCAGGGCGTCAGGCAGGCCAGTGTCACCTTAGGCGACTCGGTGGCCGTCATTGGCCTCGGTCTCGTGGGACAGCTTGCTGCAAGGATCCTCCATGCGGGAGGATGCCGCGTCATCGGCATCGACCTGAATGAACGCACAAAAGAAGATGCCAGGCAGTACCTCTCCGCTTTTATCAAGGCCGACGACGAATCCGTCGCAAGCAAGGTTCACACCCTCACGGGCAAAGGTTGCGACGCCGTTTTGATCACGGCGGCAACATCCTCCAACCAGCCCGTGGAACTGGCCGCAGAACTTTGCCGGGACCGGGGTACCATTTCCATGGTGGGCGTCACGGGGATGGACATTCCCCGACGCCCCTTCTACGAGAAAGAACTCACCTTCAAGCTTTCCCGCTCCTACGGACCGGGGAGGTACGACGTCAACTACGAGGAAAAGGGCGTAGACTATCCCATCGGCTACGTCAAGTGGACGGAAAAGCGCAACATGGAGGAATTCATCCGCCTTCTGTACCAGCAGAAAATCTCCATAACCGGCCTGATCACCCACGAATACAGCATAGAAAAGGCGCAGGACGCCTACGGCCTCATAACGGAAAATCCAAACAAGGAACGGTACGTGGGAGTCCTCCTGGGCTACCCACAAAGGCCCCAAAAAACCGATCGGACCATCTCCCTGCACAAGGAAAAGTGCAAGGTGGAAGGAAAGATCGGCGTGGGCATCATAGGCGGCGGCAACTTCGTCAGGGGGACGATCCTTCCAAACATGACAAAGATCCCCGACTACGAACTCATTGGCATTGCCACTTCCGGCAGCTCATCCTCGGGCCAGGTGACGAAAAAATACCCCTTCCGCTACGCCACGACGGATTACAAAAAGCTTCTCCAGGACCCCGACATCGACCTCATCGTCATCGCCACGCCCCATAATACCCATGCGCCCCTAGCCATCGAGGCCCTCGATGCGGGCAAGCATGTCTACACCGAAAAACCCCTGGCCATCAACATGGAACAGCTCGAAGAGGTGAAAGCCGCCTACGAGCGCAACCACCAGCACCTGTTCGTGGGTTTCAACAGGCGGTACTCGCCCTTTGCCAGGTTCCTGAAAGAAAACCTCGAAACCGACAAATACCTCTGCATGATCCAATACACCGTCAACGCGGGAGCAGTCCCCGACGACCACTGGATACAGGACCCGGAAGTCGGCGGCGGGAGAGTCATCGGCGAAGTGTGCCATTTCATCGACTTTTGCCTGTATCTGACGGAGTCAGCTCCGAAGGAAACAAAAACAACAATCCTTGGCGAACCCAACAGGACAAGCTGCAGCGACAACGTCAATATCACCATTCAATTCGAGAACGGCTCTGTGGCGAATATCCTCTATACTTCAGCGGGAACGAAGTCGTACCCGAAAGAAACCGTGACGGTCTTCTGCAACAGCAAGGTCGGCACATTGGACAATTTCACGAAGGCAAAGATCTTTTCCGAAAAGGGCAAAAAAATAATGCATAAAGCGAACCAGGAAAAGGGGTTTCTGGAAGAGTACAATCTTCTAAAAAAGATTCTGCTCTCGGAAAGTAAGGAAAAAGTCGATTTTACGGAAGTTTTCATGGTAACCGAGTCCACTATTCGAATCTCTAACCTTCAAAACAAAACAAATAGTTTAAAGCAGGACACGGGAGGGTTTATGTAATGGAAGTAATTCCCATGGTAAAACGCCTTTTTCAAAACATGCCGGAACCAATTGGTGAATTGTGGGCCCGTGTGCCCTATGAGTACCGACCTTGTCTGGGGAAAAAATACCGGGAGATGAAGCGGGAAATTAATGCCTTTGAAGAAATGCCTACGAACAAAAAGAAACAGATAATTTTTACACGTTTCCGTAAAAGCCTGAAAGACGCTATGGAAATTCCATTTTATCGTGACTTGTATAAGCGGAACGATATTCGCCCTGAAGACATAAGATGCTTTGAGGATATAAGAAACCTCCCTGTTATTACTAAAGAAATGCTCAAGGAATGTCCTTTGGAAAACCGATCAGGCCCTTCAAAGGGTCGATATATGGCGAATACAGGGGGATCCTCAGGTTCTACTTTGAGCTTTTATATTACGCCCGAGCATATTCCAGTCGAATGGGCACATATGCATGCGATTTGGGGGAGGCTTGGATACAAACCATCGGACTTGAAAATTTCTTTTTCGGGACGCAATCTTGGCGCAGACGGCATCAGATATGATGGGTTAAGGCACCAATATTCCATAAACATATATAAGAATATAGAATCTTATGTTGAAGACTTAAGAGCTGTCGTTGCAAGAAAGAAGATTCGGTTCTTGCATGGTTACCCAAGTGCCATTGCCGAGTTTGGCCAAAGGTGTAAGGAAATCGCACCTGATGTCATTTCAATGCTAAAGACCCATCTCAAGGGGGCCTTGCTTGGGTCAGAATATCCCGCAGAAATTTACCGCTCGCCAATCGAAGAAATATTCGAAATCCCCACGGTGTCTTGGTACGGCCACACGGAGCGCGCTATTCTCGCTTGGGAAAAAAACAATAAATTTGAATATGAACCTTTTCAGACATACGGATATTGCGAGGTGTTACCAGATAGCGAAACTGGCGGTTGGCGCCTGATCGGAACAACCTACTTCA
>NZ_CALETC010000188.1:0-12279 GCF_937920065.1 Acetomicrobium mobile | reverse complement strand
TTTGAAAACCCATGACAGCGCTTTTATCCCAAGGAATGTCCAAAAGTGATTTCTATATGCTAACTACGTGACCTACAAACGAGCTGCCGATCCCAGGGTCAAGGTGGCTCTCGTAGGCAAAGGGCTTACCTTCGATAGTGGGGGCTTAAATATCAAGGCTTCAGAAAATATGAGGACGATGAAAGGCGACAAAGCCGGAGCTTGCACCCTTTTAGGAGTCATGAGGACACTGCCCAAATTAAATCTTCAAATTGAAGTACATGCATTAATTGGAGCTGTAGAAAACATGCCGAGCGGCTCGTCTTATAAACCTGATGACATAATTAGGGCATACAACGGAAAGACCATAGAGATCGATAACACCGATGCCGAAGGGCGCGTTACAATGGCCGATATTTTGAGCTTTGCTTCTGGGTTCGGCGCAAGAACAATATTAGAATGGCTTTCCAAGTTACAAGGACCGTAATTGTCTTATCCGTGTCATTTTAAAGTTTAAATCCTTTGGTTTAGCCAAACTCGAAAAGGCTCACATTTAAAGCAGCAGGTTTAAGGCCATGTTTTTTTAATAACGTTTTGACACTTCCGCTGCTTTTGCTCTTACGTGTTGGAGTCTTCTTTCTGTTGGAGGGTGCGAGTTAAATCCGCTGGGGCTGGTTTTATATCCCGCCTCAACCATCTTTTCTAGTGCATATACTAACCCCCATGGATCATATCCAGCCTTAGCGGCCAGCTCTATGCCGTAGTCATCGGCTTCTACTTCTTGCTCTCTGCTAAAACCAGATTCCGCCAAGGCGTAACCTAGATCCAGGGGGTCAATTCCGGATGAGCTTCCTGCCGCACGAAATAGGAGGCCCCACAGGATGCTTCGAGTGACGGTTCTGCCGTAATGGTTAAGCTTTATATGTCCAATCTCATGAGCCAGTACACCTGCAAGCTCATCTTCGTTGTCAAGTAATTCGAGCATTCCTTTTGTGACGGTTATTGAATATTTGTTCAAAGAAAAGGTAACCCATGCATTTGGTTCCCTTTGATCAACTACAGCGATAGGTGCAGAGGAATCTAGGCCGGCTGTCTCAGCCAACCTTTGCCATACCCTCCTTACTGACTCAGGTTCAAGTGAGGCCATGGAGACACATGATGCAAATAGTATAAGTAACACCGCTCCAATAAGAGAGCGCCATATAGCTTTTTTCACTTTCATCCCCCCTTAATTCTAAGAGCGGGGCAAACCAATTGTCGTACAACGAGAAGAATATTCTTCAAATTTTTCATAATAATTGTAATGCTTTATATTAAGTTTGAGAATGCATGATTTACGTAAAAACGAAAAAATGAGTTCGTTGCCCATATTGTTAGCGCAGTTCGTTTCTAGACAAGGTTTTGGGTTAAAGCATATCTATAAGAAAAGAGGGGAGGATTTTATTTTATGTTAGGGGCCATCGTAGGAGATATAGCAGGATCTGTGTACGAGCACAGGCCAATTAAAAAAGAAGATATAGACCTTTTCCCGCCAGGTTGTACATATACGGATGATACGGTGCTCACGGTGGCGGTTGCAGATTGCATTTTAAATGAAGGATCTTATAGCGATTACTACCTCAAATATGCTCGTCAATATCCTGATGCCGGATATGGTCGTATATTTAAGCTATGGGTTAAATATGAGGGACGACGAATTATAAATAGCCTTGGCAACGGTTCGGCGATGCGGGTGAGCCCAATAGGGTGGGCCTGTGAAGATGTAAAAAATGTAATAGAAGAGGCTGAAAAGAGCGCGCAGTCAACACATGCTCACATAGAAGGCGTAAAAGGCGCTCAAGCCGTTGCATTGGCTGTTTTTTTCGCGAAAAAGGGTTCTTCTAAGGAGCATATAAAGTGCGAAATTGAAAGGCGCTTCGGATACGATTTGTCAAGGAAGTTAGATCTTATTCGTCCTTCTTATAAATTCGATCCTACCTGTCCCGGCTCGGTCCCTGAAGCGCTCATAGCCTTTTTGGAGTCCGAAAATTTCGAAGACGCACTGAAGAAAGCGATCTCTTTAGGAGGTGATGCCGATACCCAGGCGGCCATTGCAGGAGCCGTAGCGCATGCTCATTATGGCGGCATTCCTGAGGAAATGACGAAAAAGGCGTGTTCTCTTTTACCTCAAGCATTTTTGGACGTGATTGACGCTTTTGTCGAACGTTATGATGTGTTTTGATCCGAAAAGACCATGAAAGAGGCTGTGAAGAAGCATAAACTAAAAAATAGTTAGTGCACCTATGCTAGTAGCAAGCAATGTTGTAAAAAGCGCGGTCTTGGTGAATGTTCGGCGGAACTTTCCGACTCATTGATCCTTTAAAATAACTTGTGGATCGACTTTATGAAAATAAAAAAAGACGAACCGAGGTGTTTCCTCGGTTCGTCTTTTAACTTATTGGTCGACGAGCTTCAGTGGCACAGCTGCCTCGGGGGTAACTACGTTAAAAGTGAAACTTTCGGTAAAGTAAAGCAAAACGACGTTTTCTTTGTGCTCTTTATAGCCAATGGATATATCCTGGCCCAGGATAAGTTCGAAGTCACCGCCGCGCAAGGAAACTACTATGCCATCATTTACGTGGGGAGAAAAAACTATTTTGCCATCTTCGAGCACATCGCCAATTTTTTTGTACAGTGGATACCCCTCTCCGATAGAGTAAATTCTGCTCCAAAGGGCAAGACCTGCTATAAGGGCGTAGGGGCCTTCAATGCCATGCTGTGTAAAGTGAAGTTTTACTTGGGTTAGGCTGGCTAGTAAATCCGAAGGATCTTGGAGGGGCAGCTCTATGGTAAATTCTTGAGACGCGTTAAAGAGACCTTCTACGGAAGCGTCTTCCAATCCATAAAAGACTGATTTATCTTCAAAAGAGGCCAACTTTCTCGCTGCTTCTTCCAGGTTTGTCAAATCTGGAGATTTTAAGCCTCTAGATATGGCATCAAGTTCGCATATGGAAAGTTCGAATGGTACGTATAGCTCAACTAAGGGCAAACTCAGCCGCGTTGCATAGCAGGCCTCTTTTGAAGCATCACCCTTCTTAAGCCTTCCCGTAGGATACGCTGCGTAATCCCAACCAAATGGACCCAATACATCGGCAAACTTTCTCGCTGAAAGGTTGGCAATTAACACCTCTTTTGCCCTTTCGTCAATTTCTTCCCAAGCGAAACTATCCAGTGGTGCTAATTCCTTTTTAAGAAAATCCATCTCCACCCCTCCCTTACTTTTTATTTTTAAGAGAGCCAATGTTTAAGCTAGAGGTAGGTGCACTGGTTTTTGAAGATGATTCACCCGATGTCCCCGAAGTCGCCGCTTCCTCTATTTCCGTTATGGGCTCTTCGGTGAAAAGGTAAGTGCCCAGGGCATCATCCCATCCAGGCATGTTACGCCTCAGCCATTCAAGCAGCATAGCGGCGTGCTCAATTTCCTCATCTCGATTGTGTTCTATGACGGATTTTATCGTTGGGTCTTGTGTTGTTGCCGCCCTGTCGTGATACCACATGACCGCTTCTATCTCTTCCTTAAGGCTTGCAAGAGCTCGATGAAAGTCCCTATCCTTTGCGGTGAGCTCTTCAACGGGCTCGTGATACTCAGCCACCGGCAATCCCTCCTTAATTTAATATGATTTTCAAAATTCATTATACCTTATCATTCGCGATTGAAGCAAAGTCATGAGCCTTCAAAGGACATCGAAAAAAAGTGAAAGTCGTTACCATGCAAAAGTGAAATACGCAGTAAATTCCTCCTTATCCTGAAATGATCCAGGCAGTCGCTGATAACGTAAAACCATGAAAATTTATGGTATATTTTAATTGATCCTACTTAAGTTATCTTGCAAACAGCAAGGAGAGTAATGTTATGAACTTCAGAAAGTCTCAATTTGTAGAAGGTGGTTTAAAAAGTTCGATTGACTGGCTTAGTATGATAGCCTTGATCGTCACGCTTCTTGCATGGTCAACTGCTTTTGCTGCCATAAAAGCGGCACTTTTTCATTATTCGCCTCTTCATTTAGTGGTGCTTCGTTTTATTATATCGTCACTCATGTTACTTCCCTTTGTGCTCTTTAAATTTGGATTACCGGATTTCAGGGATATTCCCTTCATATTATTTCTTGGTGCAACGGGCATGCTTCTTTGTCATATACCGCTTTGCATTGGTGAACAAACCGTTTCCGCCGGGGCTGCAAGCCTACTAATGGCCACGGCTCCTGTCTTTACTGCCATCATAGCGTCTGCCGTATTAAAGGAAAAAATGACCTTTCTTGGCTGGATCAGCATTGCCACAAGCTTTCTTGGTGCCGCTGCGATTGCTCTGGGAGAAGGAGAATTTGGGCTATCTTTTGGGGCTTTATGGGTATTGTGTGCGGCTTTCATGGAGTCCTTTTATTTTGTATTTCAGAAAAAGCTTTTGCCCAAATACGGCGCTTTTAGGTTAACCACTTACGTCATAATCAGTAGCACAGTATTGATGTTATTCTTTGGAAAGGGCCTTTTAAATGCAGTTGCTATGGCGCCTCTATCTGCAACGTTTACCGTAGCCTATCTCGCGATCTTTCCAACGTGCATCGCTTATGCTAGCTGGGCCTACGCGACATCAAGGAACCCCGCTTCACTCGTTGCAGGAAGTCTGTTTTTAAAACCAGCTCTAGCTATTTTCATAGCTTGGATATGGCTTGAAGAAATACCCTCTCTTTTGTCTATTGCCGGTGGAGCTATTGCTATAATGGGAGTGTGGCTACTTCAAAGGTCTAGTAATTTAGAATGTTAGTATAGACTGCTTTACGGTTGTGGAGTATACTTAATTTTCACATTTGCTTTTTTGATAGAGAGCTAGTTTGGCCACTATCGTGTAATTTACAATAGTTTCGGGAGTGTGTAATAGATATTACAAAATATAGAGTGCTCGTTACAGGTACAAGAGGTAAAAGCAGTTTAGTCAGGTTAATAACAGCTGGATTCAGGGCGCGAAATATATCCTGTTTTTCACGCATAACCGGAGTCATTCCCACAGAATTATCTCCGCGAGGCCTTCGAAGGATTATCAGATCAAGAGGAGGTCACATAAAAGAGCTTCAATGGTGGCTTTCACAAGTACCTCAGGAAGCCGAAGCAATAGTTGCTGAAAATAGCGCAGTGGCAGTAGAAGTTCAACCTTTAGCGGCCAGATGGCTAAAACCAAACCTAGTGGTTTGGACAAACCTGAGGGAGGACCATTTCGAGGCTTGGGGTCCTACAAAAGAAGAAGCAAGGATTGCCTTGTTTGCTGGAGTCCCAAAGGAAGTTCCAGTTGTCTTGGGACCCGGGTTGGAAGAGGATGGGGCACTGCTTGAGCTTTTAAAGAAGAACCACAACGATGTTTATTTTACAAAGGAAAAAGTTTTGAATTTTGAAGATGCCAACATCGCCCTTGCTGTACGATCTCTTAATCTCTTCGGCTTAAATGTTAGCGAAGACATGCTTGATCATTATTTGGAAGATGACCCTGGTAGATTTAGGATTCTTAAGATGAATAACGGCGTTTTGGCATTCGGCTTTTCGGCTAATGATTTAGAAAGCACTGTCAGCCTTTTTTCATCGCTCAAATGGGATGAGAATAACACATCCGTCCTTTTTAACAATCGGCGAGATAGGCCCGGGAGGCTTAAAGCTTTTGAACCATGGCTCAAGAATAAACAGTGGAGAGGCGTTTATATTTGCGGAGCCCATCCGTTGCGATTGATTAAAAATACCCGATGGGTCTGCTTTAAAGATATAAATGACATCGTTTCTTTTGTAAATAAACGTGGTTTAGTGTTTGGTTGTGGCAATATAGCCGGGTTGCCCTTTCAAGAATTAATTGCATATGAAGAGGTGGATCATAACTGCGACAAGATTTAATCATTATCGCACTGAGCATAATTTTAGGCATGATTTTTTATCAAAGGACAGGGGTTGCTACGGGAGGCATCATATCGCCTGGTTTATTGGCCATTAGGTCATTTTCACCTCAATTATTCGCTACAACGATATTAAACGCGCTCATCATATTGTTCATATTGGAAGCTCTCGTGAGGATCTTTGGTTTGTATGGAAGACAAAGAATTTCTATTGCTTTGTTGCTTGCAGTCTCATTGCGGCTTGTTTCGAGTTCATATTTACCATGGATTGGATGGGTAGTTCCTGGACTTATAGCTGCTGACATGCAGCGTCAAGGCGTTTTGCCGACAATGCTAGCATTGCTCATTGTTTCAGGATTATCAGTTCTAGTAGGGTCCTTGTTTTATGAGATATTTTAGTGCTTTCTTTCGCGGCTTATTTTCGTTATTTTGGGGAAATAATACGGCCTTGTCAAAGAAGTGCAACTTAGAGCTCCTCCTTCTTGCCGGCATTATTTCTTTGTTGATGTGGGCATGGCCTCTAGGAAATCTTGCCGCTGAAGAAGAAAGAATTTGGGATAGAGTCAGGGAGGCTCAAGTCTATCTCTACAATCTCAAAGCACAAACAGAGGGGAGCGCTTCCTCCGAGGAGTTAGATCCATCGCAGTGTGGTTTAATTGGGATTGAATGGAGTCCTATAACCACTACGGTTGGGTCCCTTCATTCTAAGCAAATATCGTGCAATCCAATCTGGGCAGTAATATTTTCACGTTGGTTTAATGAGGCAGGTTTAAATAAGGACGATCGAATTGCAATTTTCAGCTCTGGTTCCTTTCCTGGTTTTTTAGTCTCTTCGATCATTGCGGCAGAAGAAAAGGGCTTAGACATATTTCTTCAAGCCTCGTTGGGGGCATCCTCCTATGGCGCTAACGATCCGAATTTCCCTCTTCCGGGCATTCTTATGGAACTTAGAAAGGCCGGGTTCATTTCTACTAAAGCAGCCTTTTATACCCTAGGGGGAGATTATGAAATAGGAGGAGGCATGCCGCAAGAGGGGATAAAAATATTATTGCGGTCAGCGCAATTAGAAGGCGTTCCTGTTATACAAGCTAAATCGTTACAAGAGGTTATCAATACCAAGATGAGTTACTTACAAAAATTTAATCCTTCTTTGGTAGTTCAAATCGGAGGTTCCCACTCTAACATGGGAACTGATGAAAAAGTTTTATCATTACCTCCAGGATTTCTAGATCCGAAATATAAAGAAAATGCGGGCAATGGCATAATAGCTTTAGCACTTAAAAAGGGAATACCCGTTATACACGTGCTTAACGTAAAAAAATTATGTAGGATAACAGGTGTTCCTGAAAAAGTTGATATCGTCAAGCGCGGGCCAATGCCTTTAAAGCTAGAAAGGGCTGTTTTAGGGATGATAAGTTTTACCGTTTTTTTATTGAAGTATAAGCGCTGGACCATAGTGTAATTTCGCTGATTAATTTCCTTCTAGTTTGTTTGATTTTGTCATTTCTGGGATCATTTACCAGACTGGGAAATAGGTTGCTCTAGAATCCAGGCACATTAAAGAGCAGTTCAAATCTAAAGAATGATAAATATATTACAAAAACAGATATTCTTTTTTGATAATTAATGTTATCATGGCATTGACCTCTAAGTTGCTCTTTTTAGTAGAAAGTGTTGCGGAGGTGATTCGGAAGCGGGAGCTTCAAGGGGGGTGTCTTAATTGAAAGACGATCGCTTTGATCGGCTGGCAAATGAGTTGTTGAGGTTAATAGAAATTCCGAGCCCGAGTGGAAACGAAGGTCCTATCCTTGAATACCTCGAAAATAGGCTTCGGTTTCTTAAAGTGCCCACCAAGATACAACCTATCGTAGGAAAAACTGGGAATTTAGTGCTTAACCCTGGTTCAAAAACCTTGCTGGACCTGCACGTGGATACAGTTCCAGGGGTGATGGAGGGCGTAAGGTGCTCCGCGCGCCTTGAAGGAGACTTGGTCTATGGCAGGGGCGCAGCAGATGTAAAGGGTTCTATTGCGTCTTTAATAATTGCTTTGGAGGATTATGTAGACGAAGTGGGAAATAACCATGATTTTCCTGCAAGCATCGTTTTTACCGTAGATGAGGAACAGGGTGGCAGTGGTGCCTATGAGGCGGTTAAATTGTGCCCCGAGGAAGTTATCGTTTTTGAGCCAACGGAGCTTGATATATGCACCATGGAAGCAGGAGCGATTGGAGCGAGGCTCAATTTTTTTGGTCAGACGGCTCATGGGAGCGATTTTGAAGCCGGTCAAAACGCAATATCGAAGGCGGTTGATTTTCTGTCAAAGTTAAAAAAATTGCCCTTCCTTGAAGGCGAGCACCCCTATATTGGCGAAGCCGGTTTTAATGTCCAAGCTCTAAGTGGCGGTTCGCCCAATGAGCTAATCATACCGAGCAGGTGCGAAATGTACATAGACATCAGGCTGTTGCCCGATGTAGATCACAAAGAAGCCGAAAGACAATTAAGGCATCTTTTCGATAGGGAGGGTATCGAATACGAAATGGACGACATCTCTCCTCCCTTTAATTTAGGAGAAGATGTTCCGATTGCCGATAAGCTCATGGGAGTTGCCTCAAATGACCTGGGGTTAAACCTACAGTTCGGAGCGTTTAAAAGCTGGAGCGATGCTGAGCCATACGTTACTGCAGGGATTCCTGCCGTAGTTTTTGGTCCAGGTAAACTTTCGGTAGCGCATACGCCTTTTGAGCACGTTTCCCTCAAGGAGATGGATTTGGCAAGTCAAATCCTAACGGCGTTTTTGACGAACTTGTTGACCTTTTCGGAGCATGAGTTAGACTATCTGGAAGCTCGTTAGTGCTTTACAAATTATTTAAGGGCAGTTTTTGCTGTGTCTAGGATTAGGTTTCAGCAAAAGACTGCCCTTGTTGTTTGTAGCAACATGAATGAGTAAAATAGGTATTTTTCGATATCTCAAAGAAGGCTCATGCTCGCTCTTGCTCTTCGAGGTCCTTTATAAACCTGATCCATCTTCCCCTTCGTTCCATCTCCAGGAAGCCTTGACTTTTGTAAAAATCTTGAGCGTGGAAATTTTTTTCGCCCGCCCATAACTCTATGATCTTTACTCCTTTTTGGGTGAGTAAATTAATAGCTTCCATCAAAAGTAACTTTCCAACCCCGTGGCCCTGGTAGTCGGGGTCAACTACTATCTCATGGATCTCCCCCACTATATGTCCCTCCGGAGATGCCCATTTATGGTCTGTCGACACAAAACCGACAACGCGAGAACCCTCAAAGGCGGCCAAAAATCCTCCTTCAGCCCGTCTGTATAGCCATTTAAGGTATCTTTTTATATCTTCGGGGTCAGTATCAGCATATTCCTCCAAGCCTCGATATGCGCGTTCGTAAAGCCGAGTGATCTCAGCTTCAAAGTCCATCGGGTTCACACTTTGTACCTTTATCGAATCTGACGTGTCGCAGGGTTCAAAACCCCATGAGCAACCATCCCCTTTACACTTGTAATTTGTCTAATTAAATAAATTTATGCAGCGGAGCAATGTCTCCTTCAGGGGTCACGTATCTGACCTCACATTCAAGCCAATATCCTATCCGTTTGTAGACTATATCTCGAATTTTCGCTACCAATTCGAAAGCATCCTTTGATGTTCCACCTCCCACGTTGACTATAAAGTTGGCATGAACAGGACTGACCATTAAACCACCAATGCGAAGGCCTTTCAGCCCAGCTTCTTCGATTATCTTTCCTGGTGGCCCAGCTGCTTTGTATATTTCCGGATTATTTGTAAATACAGAACCGCAGTTAGGCTGTTTTAGTGGGAACTTGTGCTTTCGTTCGGCTAATATATCGATGGCGCGCCTTCGTATGTTGTTTGGTTCATCCAAACTTCCTTCTAAGTGAGCTCTTAATATTATAAGGTTTTTGCGTTGAAATACGGAACTCCTATAGGAAAATTCACATTCCTTTCTGGTCATTTCTACGACTTTTCCATTTTCGTCTAAAGCCCATATGCGTTTTGTTGTATCGCCAATCGACTGTTGCAAGCTGCCACCATTCATGTAAATGAGTCCACCTAATGTTCCTGGAATTCCTGCGGCGTGTTCAATTCCGGCTATACCCCTTGAGGCGGCGAGCTTGACGAGAAGAGGAACCCATACGCCTGCATCAGCGATTATGTTTGCCCCATCAATTTTGACGTTTGCAAAGGCTTTGCCAAATTTTGCGACGATACCGCGAAGACCTTCGTCGGAAAAAAGGATGTTACTACCTTTGCCTATAACAATCAAGGGAATGTCATATTCCTTTGCAAAGGCTAGTAACCTTTGCAGAGAAGATACGTCTGCTACCTCTACCAATATGTCTGAAGGGCCTCCTATTTTCCAGCTCGAGTGCATTGATAAAGGTTCCTTTACCTTCACGTTGTTTACGCCTATCGCGCGGAGCTTGTCTGCTAATTTCTTCAGTTTCAATTTCAACTTCAACCCCTCAAATCTTGTCAAATCACAAAAATCCCGAAATATTTTTATTTTTATATTGTAGCTTTTAATAGGATATCAAACTTTTAGGATATTTGTAGGGGGTAATTCCTCCAAAAGAGTACAAAAATTTAACCGCTCTAAGATCGCTGATGTAAGCCCGTCTTGGGGATATTGCCATTAATCCTCTTTTGTTTTATCCAGTTTTCGATTTACAGTTTATTACAATAATATCATTGACATCATCATTATATTTTGCAATTATTTTACTGTCTACGTAATAAATCTAAATGACCTATATTAACTAAAATATTAAACATATATCATGAATAAAACTTCAAATGTGATTTCGTTGAGCAGTATATGTCAATAAAAAATAATATACGGTCAACCTTTCAAAGATGTACAATTTGTCTTTGCATGTTGCATTTCTTAAAACTAATTTAGTTTCTTAATCTTTAGATCCATGCAATGACGCCCTCAAGGGGTTCTGTAAAAGAGCACCTTGAATAAATTAATTGTCAGCCTTATTTTATCTTTTAAGCTTTTGCGAGTCTGACGCAAGAAAAATCTTTTAAACAACACTGCGTTATCCCTTTTCTAAGGCATGATCTTATTCGCCCTGGTTGTCAGATAGCCTGTTTATTTACAGAGACTTGCTCTGCATTTTTGTATGATGAAGAGCAACCCCCCTTTTTAGCCTTTTTTTGTTATAATATACATGGCTCAGTAGAGCGCAAATGTGTAAGGGAGGCCCCATCTTGAGTCTTTTGTCCAAATGTAAGGATTTTGTCTCACTGGATAATATTGTGGCCTTAATAGGGGTCGAAGGTAAAACGATGGTTTTTACGCGCGATGGTGATGTTTGTTACGTGGATAAAAGCGTAAGAACCGTAGCGAGAAAATTTGAAAAATTGTGCGCATTTTATCAAAGCGCATTAACTTCTGAAAGGAAGGAATTAGGTCGTAAAAAGAGGAAGTGGTGTGTTGATGAAGGGGACATTTGCTGAAGCTAATGAGTATACAGCAAGCGATATACAGATTCTGGAAGGCCTTGATGCTGCTCGTCGCAGGCCGAGTATGTATATTGGGGATACTGGCATACGAGGTTTGCACCATTTGGTCTACGAAGTGGTGGATAACGCAATAGACGAAGCCATGGCCGGCTATTGCGATCACGTGATTGTGACTCTTCATTCTGACGGTAGTGTCTCTGTGGAGGATAACGGCAGGGGTATACCTGTGGATGTGCATCCTAAGGTCAATAAATCAGCCGCCGAGGTTGTATTAACTACGCTTCACGCTGGAGGTAAGTTTGATAATAAAGCCTATCAAGTCTCCGGCGGACTTCATGGCGTTGGCGTATCCGTAGTTAATGCTTTATCATTATGGCTTGAACTTACCGTGTGGCGTGATGGTCTGGAATGGCATCAGCGTTACTCCAGGGGCGTCCCTCAGTGCGAATTAAAGGCGATCGGAGAAGCTAATCGTACAGGGACGAAAGTGCACTTTATGCCCGATGACGCAATTTTTGAAGAAAGGGATTTTTCCTTTGATATATTAAGTGCCAGGTTGAGAGAAATTGCTTTTTTGGTGCCAGGTTTACGTATTGAACTAATAGATATAAAAAACAACAAATCGTCTTCTTTTAAGTACGATGGTGGGATAGTTTCCTTCGTCGAGTATCTAAATAGGGATAAAACACCGCTATTTAAGGAGCCAATTCACATATCTGGCGAAAAAGACGATGTTTTAGTGGAAGTTGCTCTACAATACAACGACTCATATCAGGAACGTCTTTTTGCCTTTGCAAACCTCATTCATACCATCGAAGGCGGCACTCACGTTATAGGTTTTAGGGCGGCTTTAACGCGAGCAGTAAACGAAATGGCAAGGAGGCAAA
>NZ_CALETC010000187.1:0-2323 GCF_937920065.1 Acetomicrobium mobile | reverse complement strand
CATAACTAGAGACATTAGGCAATCTACGAGGTAATGGAAGGATGTTTTATATTTTGAGCTCTTCAAATTGATATAAGTTATTAAAGCACATCAGGTTTAGAAATGTCAACTACGCCGGTTAAATTTCACCCTCCAGGTATTGCACAAGGACATGCGTTATGCTAGTATTAATCGCGTCAAGGGGCGGGAATAGCTCAGCAGGCTAGAGCGGCGGCCTTCCAAGCCGCAGGTCGCGGGTTCGAATCCCGTTTCCCGCTCCAGTTTATTTTTGCAGCGCCCGTAGCTCAACTGGACAGAGCAACGGACTTCTAATCCGTAGGTTGTGGGTTCGAGTCCCGCCGGGCGCGCCAGTTATCCGAGAAAACCAGAAAAACGTGTTTGTAGCGCACAAAGTATCTTTTCTACACCCCTTCTTTTTGCTCCCTTTTCGCCAGCACAAGGCGAGAAGGGAGTGTTTTATGGTTGTCATACCTTTTCAGGAAAAAGCCTCTCGCTCTGTCTCTCCTGCCTTGACCACAAATACAAAAGGGTCAAAGCTAAAAAGTGCTATGTATTTTGCCTCGTGCACCTCGCCGATGTCCTTGGCTCAGGCTGCGGTTTCCACCGCCTTAGTTGGCATATTGGTCAAGCGCAATTCCATTGCTGCAAAGTCCACCAGCTGGCGAGTAAGATCCATATCCTTCATCCCTTCTTTGTGCAGGCCCAGGCAATATTTTTTGCTCGGGCCTGGGAAGACGTGTGGACACCTTAAAATTTTTGATACTTCTACGGCCCGGGTAGCGATTTCTTCATGTCCATGCCAAGCATCTCGCCCATCTTTGCATAAGCGGGTTTGAGGTCGTATTCTTCTTTATACTCTTGAGCCATCGGAATGCCCCAGCCATGTTCTTGAAGGAAACGAGTGCCTTCTACAAAATCTGGAAGCATGTAAGGAATTAACGAAAAAACGAGCTCATCATCTTGAGCAAAGGCCAAGCGACGGTCTCCTCTGCAGGGTATGGCAACCGTGCATTCATTGGCAAGAATTGGGGGCACCACAGCGTACACACAAACAGCATGTCCAGAGAGTTGGCAATGTAGATCTTTTCCGTCAAGCCAGTTTCTTAAAATCAACAATTGACTGGCCTGCATACTGTTAACGTGCATAACAATGACATCAGGCATAAAATTGCACGTGTTGATGGGGGCAGAGACGATGCCCTGATATATGCCGTACTCGAGATATGGCATATTTCTGCACCATTCAGAGGCTCCTTCAAGTGTTCTCACGCTGTCAGGATACCGATGATGTCCCTTAAGGAAATGGGGGATACGCTCAGCAAACCCCAACCCTACCACAGGCTCAAAACACCAATTATCCTCTTTAAACATCGCAATCATCCAGCCATCTCGTTGTGATTTAGCAAAACTCTGACACAAGGAATATTTATGTCCCCAATCACGCGTAGGGATCATTGCTCCCTCAGGTACTTCATCCCTGCTTTTCAGCATCTTCACCGCTATAGGATGGACCCTCATCCGAAGCCACTGTTCTAACTCAGTACCCAGTTTGTGAAGCTCATCCAATGTCATATAACCACTCCTCCTCGTGGAGCTATATTAATCCCTCATAGATGCTAATAACGTCTTTGCGGTCATAATCTCAGAAGTAGATTACTTGCGGGCTCAAATACCCGAGCATCAAGTAGACATAAAAGATGCTGTAATCAAGTCTTATCTGCTACTCAATCAGGCTTCCTAAAAAACTCCTCCGCCAGAGACCGATCATCAACCATCTATTCGTTATTTTATCTATAATTATCTCCGGCACCTTTTAACCGTTGACGCGGTCAAAAACCTCGTTGAATTTGACTTTTAAAATACATGTTGATAATATACACCTCGCAGACGTAAAAAGTAGCTCCAGTGTCGGCAGTAAGCGACAATTTTACTGGTAGTTGCGTGGATGCTCGGATACAGCCAGCGTTAAAAGTTGCAAGAGACTGATTCGTGGACTTCTAATCCGTAGGTTGTGGGTTCGAGTCCCGCCGGGCGCGCCAGTTATCCGAGAAAACCAGAAAAACGTGTTTGTAGCGCACAAAGTATCTTTTCTACACCCCTTCTTTTTGCTCCCTTTTCGCCAGCACAAGGCGAGAAGGGAGTGTTTTTTATTTTCTCACGCATACGGACTGCAATAGACTCGAAGATATAAGCTCAGATCTACGACGAACAAGACAAAGCCTGCAACTTGTAACATCTCAAAAAGAATGACACCAAAATTTATTCGCGCTACACGCTAATTTTCCTTTGACCTTTTTTTAAGCATTTCCATTTTGTGTTGTAT
>NZ_CALETC010000186.1:0-3345 GCF_937920065.1 Acetomicrobium mobile | reverse complement strand
CCCAATAAGCCACTAATCCTCTAAAATGATCTATTCTAACCATGTCGTATAGGCAAAAAGCATATTTGAGCCTTTTTATCCACCATTCAAATCCTCGTTCTTCGATTACTTCCCAATTATATAAGGGATTACCCCAATATTGCCCTGTCACGCTGAAATAATCAGGAGGAACTCCTGAGACTTCAAGCGGCATCCCCTCGTCATCTAGGCAAAACATCTCTTGGTTCGTCCATACATCAACGCTATCGTGAGCCACGTACAAAGGCATATCCCCAAACATGCTAATCCCTCGAGAGTTTGCATAATGGCGCAATCTGCTCCACTGATCATAAAAGATGTATTGAACAAACTTTTCTTTATTCATATAATCAGCAAACTTTTTTTTAGCTATATCAACGGCTCCAGCTTCTTTCCTTCTCAAATCTTGCGGCCACATGTACCAAGGAAGGTGATAGTAAGATTTAAGGGCTTGGTATAACGCATAATCTTCAAGCCACCACTCGTTTGTTTTGCAAAAGCGTTGAAACTTGCCGTCTGGGAGAAAGCTATCATACGCTTTTTGTAATAGCTGTAGGCGAACGCTCCAAGCGCGCTTAAAATCGGCATCTGGGCTGCTAAATTTTGAAGGAAGATCACCGTTACACAAATAACCATCCTCAACCAATATCTCGGGGCTTATGAGCAGGGGGTTGCCAGCAAACACAGAAGTTGAGTTATACGGAGAAAAATCATAAATTTCCTCCGTTGGGTTTAATGGTAAAATTTGCCAAACTGATTGGCCATGTGCCCATAACAAATCAACAAAGCGATACCCCATTGGCCCCATGTCGCCAATGCCCCAACCAGATGGCAATGATGTCAAATGTAGTAATATTCCACTTCTCCTGTGAGCCATAAAATCGTATTCCGTCCTGTTTGCGACATTTTTCATCATCTGGTAAAATGATATACCAAAACATCTAGCTTGTGGTATAATGTTCTAGAATTCTTAGTGTCAATTTACGTTTTCTTTAAAAAACAATTCTTAAGGAGGTTTACGCAATGCCAGCAAAAAAATTTGTCACCATCGATGGCAACGAGGCCACGGCATCAGTCGCATATAGGCTATCTGAAGTTGCTGCAATATACCCCATAACGCCTTCTTCTCCTATGGGCGAGTATGCTGACGAATGGGCTGCGAAAGGTGACCCCAATGTGTGGGGCTTCGTCCCAAAGGTCGTCGAATTACAGAGTGAAGGAGGAGCTTCTGGTTCCCTTCACGGAGCACTCCAAGGTGGAACACTTGCCACGACGTTTACTGCATCTCAAGGACTACTCTTGATGATCCCCAATATGTACAAAATTGCAGGAGAGTTGACATCCGCTACCATGCACGTCTCGGCAAGAACTATCGCTACTCATGCACTTTCCATATTTGGAGATCATAGTGATGTCATGGCAGTCAGGCAAACGGGATGGGCGCTTTTAGCATCGAATTCGGTGCAAGAGGCACATGACCTTGCAGTTATCGCCACAGCCTCAACGCTAAAAAGTAGGGTACCGTTCCTTCATTTCTTTGATGGTTTTAGAACATCCCACGAAATCAGTAAAATAGAGTACATTGGTGATGATACGCTGAGACAGATGGTAGACTTTGATCTGGTCCTAGAACACAGAAAACGTGCGCTTTCCCCTGACCGTCCGTTCATCCGCGGCACAGCCCAAAATCCCGACGTTTTCTTCCAATCTAGAGAGGGTTGTAATCCCTACTTCATGGTCTGCCCCAAAATCGTGCAGGAAGTGATGGATCAATTTGCGAAGCTAACGGGCAGACAATATCACTTATTTGACTACATGGGCGCACCTGACGCAGAGCGAGTGTTAATCTTAATGGGCTCAGGCGCCGAGGTGGCCCACGAAACTGTAGAGTACCTTACAAAACAGGGAGAAAAGGTTGGTATCGTAAAGGTGCGGCTTTACAGACCCTTCTCCATCGGGCATTTTGCAAAAGCTCTCCCCAAAACCACGAAGTCAATCGCCGTACTTGATCGTACTAAAGAGCCCGGAAGC
Organism: Acetomicrobium mobile; assembly: GCF_937920065.1. Lineage (NCBI taxonomy): Bacteria > Thermotogati > Synergistota > Synergistia > Synergistales > Acetomicrobiaceae > Acetomicrobium > Acetomicrobium mobile. The sequence goes on along the minus strand of NZ_CALETC010000186.1, from coordinate 1,296 downwards.
ACTGGCGAGCCTTTGTACCTCGACGTCGTAAACGCCATATATGAAGCCAAACGCAATGGCAGCTTAAGCCCAGATTTCGATCCGACTGTTATTGGCGGACGGTATGGCCTATCTTCCAAGGAGTTTACACCGGCCATGGTTAAATCTGTCTTTGACGAGCTAAAGAAATCCAGTCCCAAAGACCATTTTACCGTCGGCATAGAAGATGACGTAGCCAATACAAGCCTGGATGTGGATCCTAGCTTTTCCATAGCCGATCCCGAGTCCACAAGAGCTGTATTTTTTGGCTTGGGTGCAGATGGCACGGTAGGTGCAAATCAAAATTCGATCAAGATAATAGGTGAGGAGACCGACCTTTATGCTCAAGGTTATTTCGTATACGACTCCAAGAAAGCGGGTGGCTATACCATCTCGCACCTCCGTTTCGGACCAAACCCCATTCGTTCGACTTATCAGATCGATAAAGCCAACTTCGTAGCTTGTCATCAGTTCGCCTTTACAGAAAAGTTAAACATTCTCGATATAGCCGAAGAGGGAGCTGTATTCTTGCTCAACTCCCCCTACCCCGCCGAAGAGGTATGGGATCGTTTGCCACGGACGATGCAACAACAAATTATAGACAAGAAATTGCGCTTCTACGTAATAGATGCCTATAGTTTAGCAAGGGAAGTAGGATTAGGTCCTCGCATAAACACTATAATGCAAACATGTTTCTTCTACTTGAGCAGGGTTATTCCTTTTGACCTCGCCATAGAAAAGATAAAAGAAGCGATAGTACAAACCTACGGCAAACGAGGAGAAGTCGTGGTGAACAAAAACATAGCAGCGGTCGATGCTGCTTTAGAACACCTGCACGAGGTCAAGGTACCTGGCGAAGTGACGAGCAACTTCGACATCAAACCAGCCGTGTCCGATAAAGCACCGGAATTTGTCAAAGAGGTACTCGGTCCCATGATGGTACTACAAGGGGACAAGCTTCCTGTCAGTAAGCTTCCGGATGATGGAACTTTCCCCTCTGGAACCTCCAAATGGGAAAAACGCAACATCGCCGTTGAAATCCCTAAATGGAACCCGAGTGCATGCATACAATGTGGGCGTTGTACCTTCATTTGCCCTCATGCCACAATAAGGGCAAAGGTATATGACAAATCATACCTAAATGATGCCCCAGAAGGATGGCAATACGCTGAGGCGAAATGGCCTCAATATAAAGAACAGGTCTTTACTATTCAAATCGCACCCGAAGATTGCACGGGATGTGGCAGCTGTGTCGCCAATTGTCCGGTAAGCAAAAAC
>NZ_CALETC010000185.1:0-3079 GCF_937920065.1 Acetomicrobium mobile | reverse complement strand
GTGAAGTGCTTGCGCTTTTAGGAGAAAACGGCGCTGGCAAGTCTACCTTGATGAGGATCCTATACGGCATGTACAGGCCTGATGAGGGGCAAATTCGGGTAAACGGAAGAATTGTCAATATAGAGTCTCCTAGGGACGTGATGAAACTGGGCATCGGCATGATCCATCAGCACTTTACGCTCGTGCCGGTTCATTCCGTGGTTGAAAATGTGATCCTTGGAGCGATCACTGACCCCAGGGGGAGCTTTTCCATAGAAGAGACGGCAAAAGAGATAAAAAAGCTTGGAGATACATACGGGCTTGAAGTTGATCCCTTTGCTACGGTCAATCAGCTTCCCGTGGAAATGCAGCAAAGGGTTGAAATATTAAAGGCACTTTATAGGGGTGCCAACGTATTAATCATGGACGAGCCGACCGCCGTATTGACGCCGCAAAGCACAGAGATGCTCTTTAACTTCATCCGCGATTTCAGGAAGGCGGGAAATTCCGTAATCTTCATCTCCCATAAACTGAACGAGGTCTTGGAGATTGCGGATCGCATCGTCGTGCTCAGGAGCGGGCGCGTGGTAGGTGAAATACCGCGGGAAAAGGCCACAGAACAGGAACTTGCCCGGATGATGGTCGGACATGAGCTGGGCGAAATTAAATTGAAAGCGGAAAACAACACCTCAGGCAAGAAAGAACCTATTCTTTGCATAGAAAACCTTAAGGTCAGGGGAAACCTGGGCCATTTGGCTGTGGACGCGCTTAACCTGGAGATCTTTGCCGGCGAAATTCACGGCATAGCTGGAGTAAGCGGAAATGGACAGGACGAGCTGACCGAAGCTTTGTATGGCCTGCGACCTGTAAGCGAAGGTAATATATTTTTGAACGGCACGCCGTTAACAAAATGCAAGACTCGCAATATAATCGATCTTGGCGTCGGGTATATACCCGCTGACAGACATAAGGAAGGCTTGGTTCTGGACATGTCCGTGGAGGAAAACTTGGTGCTGAAGGGTTTCGACCTTTCTCCTTTTTCCCGAAAGGGAATTTTGCAGGAAGGTTCCATTAGGCAATACGCCACGCAAGTCATAGAAAGCTACGCAATAAAGACGCCTACCCCTGACACGCCCGTGCGATATCTTTCTGGAGGCAATCAGCAAAAGGTGGTTATAGCACGCGAGATTGCCGTCGCAAGGTTCCTGCTCATAGCCGTACAGCCTACCAGGGGCCTTGACATAGGTTCTACCGAATATGTGCATCAGATCCTTTTAAAGGCGCGAAACGAGGGAAGGGGAGTCCTATTGATTTCGACCGAGCTGTCGGAGATACTTTCGCTCTCGGACAGAATAAGTGTCATATACCGCGGGCGAATACTCAAGACGATTGACCGACAAGACATAGATATGGACGAAATAGGCCTGCTCATGATGGGAGTGACTGCTAGACAATGAGAAGCGACAGACATATCTTGCTAACCTTGTTTCCCCTTTATTCGGTCATTGTGGGGCTGTTTTTGAGTGGGTTAATGATGCTGTTTTTGGGTCAAAACCCCTTAGTCGTTTACAGGGATATACTTCTTTTTGCCTTCAGGGACATATACAACATAGCCGACATATTCGCAAAGGCAGTGCCATTGATATTTACGGGACTGGCCTTCGGCTTTGCGTATCGTGCTTCACTTTTTAACATTGGGGCTCAAGGGCAGTTCTACATGGGTTGCCTGGCATCAGTGAGTTGTTCGCTTTATTTTAGCTTCCTGCCTAAAGTGCTGCTTTTATCGATATGTCTGCTGTCGAGCCTGATCATCGGAGGATTGTGGGGATCATTGATCGGTTTCGCAAAGGCTCGTTTCAACGCCAACGAATTTTTGATCAGCCTGATGTCCACGTATGTGGCAATAGCCATTATGAACTTCTTAATTCGCGGCCCGCTGATCGAAGCCAAGGGAGAGTATCCCCAGACAGACGTCATAGCTCAAAGCGCATGGATACCGCTGATCATACCTCATACACGCATGCATGCAGGACTCATTCTGGCCTTGCTGGTCGCTGCTGCGGCCTACTTTATCCTCTGGAAGACGGCCTTGGGATTTAAGATAAGGGCCGTTGGGATGAACAGGGACGCGGCACGCTTTGCAGGCATAGACGAAAGAAAGATATTTGTCTCCGTGTTTTTTATAAGCGGCGCCTTTGCCGGATTGGCGGGCTTCACGGAAGTAAATGGCATCCAACACATGCTTGTTCAAGGATTTAACCCCATGATTGGGACAGAGGGCATAGGAATAGCGATCCTTGGCAACGCCCATCCCCTTGGGATCGTGCTGTCAGCGCTTCTTTTTGGCGCTCTCAAGGTTGGAGGGGCCCTGGCCGTTCAGGTGTCCAATATCTCGTCGAGCTTTTTGGGCATCATGGAGGGATGTGTAATGCTTTCGGTAATAATTTCCTATTTTATACGCCAACATATCATGACCGTACTCGAAAAGAAGCGTCTTCAGGAAGAAAGCAAGGTGAAAATCCTATGATCATAGAAGGACTGCTTGCAAGGTCTATCCAAATGAGCACGCCGCTTATCATTGGTGCCTTGGCTGAGGTACTGGTCGAAAGGACTGGAGTCATGAACATCGCCATCGAGGGCATTTTTCTTCTGGGCGCATGGGCAGGATTTGTCGGCACTTATTTCACTGGAAGCCACTTGATTGGCCTCATCGCTGCCATAGCGACAGGGACGCTGGTTGGATCGTGCTACGGTTACATCACTGTCTATCTCAAGCAGCATCAGATCGTTACAGGAACGGCCATAAACATTTTGGCTGCCGGGTTGGCGCTTTACTTCTACAGGGTGTTGTTTGGAGTTCCGCTTCTTCCCTTGACCGTGGAGCCATTGGCAAGACTCAACATACCCTTACTGAGCAGCATTCCGGTAATCGGTGAAATTTTATTTCGGCAAAACGTCTTAACCTACCTGTCTATTGCGCTTATCTTTATGATGTATTGGCTTTTATTTAAAACCAAAACAGGGTTGGTGATTCGCTCGACGGGCGCAAACCCCGAAGCTGTAGATGCAGCCGGCATAAACGTCGATTCCGTGAGGTTTA
>NZ_CALETC010000184.1:0-5415 GCF_937920065.1 Acetomicrobium mobile | reverse complement strand
TATCTTCTACTACGAGATACCTTACAGACAGAGCATCGTCTTTACGTGAAATACCTTTGAATTATCCAGGATAAAACGATATTTTATCTCGGGACTTTTGAAAAGATGGGCAAAGCTTTTTTAGTATATCCCGTTTTTCCCGGACAATTGCTAACTTATTCTTAAAGATGCGGTTTTATCTTTTAGATCCGTCCCACGCCTGACCTTGCATAAACATGGAAATGCATTATATTTATATTCTTCCTGTTCTCTCTTCCATCTTGCAAGCATACTGCAACCGATTCCAAGATCTTTAGCTATTTCACTAATATTTTTACCGCTGGTATAGCAAACTTTACTGCGTTGCGCTTAAATTCCTCATCGTAATGTCTCCTTACACTTCCCATGAACAAAACGCCTTCCCTTCAGGTTGGATTATATAGCCTTAACTTCGTGTCCTGCAAAGAAGGGGAGGGTCAGATCTCAAGCTGTTGGGTGAAGGTACGACCGCAATGCTTACACTTCAATCTTTGCAGTCCCTGTATCTTTAGGTATATCCTCTTGCCGCAGATGCAAGCATGCAGCACCTTTCTTGGTCTTGCATGGCCGTGTCTGTAAAGATGCTTTGAGCCGCAGTGAGGACAGAAGATCTCCTTCTCCTTTCTTGGCTGAACTTTAATTACTACGACGTCTTCATCTACCTCCTCTACTACTTCTGTTACCCTTATATCTTCTAGCCTGAGCAAATTGTTGATACAATATTTATGGCCTTTGGCCATGGTGGTAAGAGCCTCCTTTCTTAATGGGGTTGGTTGGTTCTTACCACCATTATATTTTTTGTGTCAAATTCCACACAAAAGATTATAGAGCCGAAAGAAATTAGACTCAAGCCAAAAATTTCTTATAATAAAAACAAGCTAGTTAAATGATCAGATGGGTTGCCTGAAATGTATGATAGGAGGCGAGTTTGATGTGTTGTTTAGGTAAGAGGATCGGGGTGCTAATGTTCTTTGTATCACTAGTTGTACTTTTAAATGTAGCTTTATTAGAGGGATCGACATATATGAAGCTTGATGAATTAAAGCAATGTGAGCTTGAGCAAATATCGGCAAAGGATTTTACGCTTAGTTTTCTAAACGAAGGCTTGAGACATGAGGCTAAATATTACGGAAGACCTATGGAAATTCGCGGGAAAGTGAGATTTACACGCAGAAGGGAACATATACTAGGTTACTCCGATATGAGGGTTGTCGTTTTAAGTGGATATATGAATACAAAAGAATCTTTAGCTGGCACTCATTTGGAATTTCTTTTTTCAAACGATCGCTTAGCGGAATTTGCCGACGTGCAAGAAAGAGATCAAATTGTTATTCGAGGTATTTACATTGGCGAGTATAGCGATCCTAACGATATGTATGATGTTCTTGCCTTTATCAATCCAGTCATCGTTTCTCATAAAAAAACTGATCCCGAGGTTGCTAAAATGATTAAGCAGGCTGAAGCAGAATACTTTAATAAGAACTATGCTAGGGCAAAGGAGCTTTCGAAAAAAGCCCTCGATATAGATCCCGAAAATGCTGATGCCTTAAGTGCCTTGGGAGCATGCGAGGATTATTTTAAGAACTACGATTTAGCCTTAAAGTATTTCGATGAGGCGTGTCGTTTTGATCCTGATGAACCCATTAATTTTTATAATCAAGGTCGAGTGTACATAACTATCGGCAAGAAAGATAAGGCAAAAGAAGTAATAGAATATATGGAACGAGAATTCCCATTTGATCAATATACCGAAAGGTTGAAAGAAGCTTACAAAAACAATTGGGTGAATTAAATCTTTTCCACTCAGTTTGTAGGGTTGGATTATACTTAATTTCTTGCAATTTTTGTGTGCTAATCAAAGAAATTTTCTTTAGAACTCGCTGAAAGGTAGGTATACATTATATTATTAACTGAGAATATCGCAAAAGAATGCTGAGTATAACCTAGTTTGGCTTCGATTAACTTAATTGAAATTGTAGTTCATCTGCAAAAGGATTAAATACCTTTTCAGCAGCCTCCTTTATTGACAAATTACTATTATTTAGCTATCATGCTAAAAGCAATGCTTGTAATAATTAATTCGGTTTAGCAACTTTTGGGATGTGTAGGAATTACTTCTCGTAATTGCATAATTGGTTTTTGTGGTCTTGCAACTTTCTTGAAAGAATGTGATTAAGTATGTCACCTACAGAAATACATCTTTCGGTATACAAAGAACAAAAGGACAAGGGTAAATATTATAGGCCTTTGGTAATTCCCAAAAATATTAATAATGAAAAAATAATTAAAAAGTATGAAAAGATAGGAAGTAAAGAATACATTCACATTGAAACTGAAAAAAACAATTATATAATATATTTCGGAAATTACACAGGTTATTTCAATTATTACGACAACAACAAACCCAAGAGGGTTTTGGTTATTCACGAAAAAGTCAAAAAAAGCGCCAATCTCTGTGATAAAGATAAATGCAGCAGTGCAAGTAAACCGCGTAAACCATGCGAAAACTGCAACGCCGTGTTCCAGTGTGATGATATCGCGAGGAACTACGACGTGCTGTTTGAAAAGTTTGCGATCGAGATAATAAACGGGCTTTATCTGCCCTTCGCGATCATTTCTCCCACGGTCTCGGATGTAAGGGAAAACGCGTTTGAGGAGCACCCTTTGTTCACGCTCCTTCTGTTGCTCAACAAAAAAGAGGAAATAATCGGCGCTATCCACCACATCCTCGCTCGCCCCCACCGCATGCTAATCGATACCAAATCGCCAAAGAGGTTTGACGAAGTAAGCTACGTGGACGGAGACACGCTCATCGATATCGTATGCTCGCCGCAGCACTGGCGTAAATTTCCGGGGGGGTGCATAGGAGGGGCCTACGCGCCAGCCGAAGTTTTGCAGTATACGCCCGAAGAAACCTTCGACACCCTCGAAAACAGGTTTGTAAAGCTCGTTTTGCGGATCCTGATAAAAGCGATTGATAAATGCGACAAATATATCAACGACACAATCGCGGCCGAGAGCACGAAAAACAAGAAAGAGGATATGGAAAACAAGAGAAAAACATTAAGCCATCTCAAGAGCGAAATCGAGCAAGTGCTTTCGGGGTGGATCTTCAATGGAGTGGGCAATTTAAACGTAAATCCGTCAAATTCTCAGGTTTTGATAAAACAGCCGGGATACAAGGAGCTGCTCAATATTTGGAGGCTGCTCGGGATGTCTTATGTCCCCTCTTTTATAACATCCCTCGAGATGGCCTTTGAGTTAAAGAGGATGGACTTGCTGTGGGAGTATTACGTGCTTTCGAAAATTATCGGGGAATTCAAACGTATGGGATATAAACGCAAGGATAAGCTCGAAAGCGGCAATAAACAAAGCGAAACGGAGAAATACGTGGAGCGCGATTCCCTGAGCCTTTGTTTTTCAAAGGACGAACGAAGTGTAAGGGTGTTATATCAGCCTGAGATAAAGGTTAATTTGGTAAAAAAGGAAAAGCTAATACCTGATTTTTTGATCGAGGGCGAAAAACGCTTCGTCATAGACGCGAAATTTATGGTCAAGGAGAATGTCCCCACAGGAGACTTGAGCAAGTATCTTACCACGGTATCTAATGTGGTGATCGCGGCGTGCCTTGAGGAATCCACCGGAAAACAAAACAAACACAAAAAACAAAATAAGCCCAAAGGCAAAGTGCTATCGTTTACCCATATGTTCAAAGAAAAGAAAATAAACGACTTAAAAGATGTGTTGAAGATGACTTGCGGTGAAATTGATATCAACATGAGCGAAGATAACCAATTGATGGGCTATATTGAAATTGAGTTACCAGAATAAGAGGGGGATAAAGATGGGCAGGCTGTTTCCGAATTTAATGCTGGACGAATATCAGGAAAAGGCGTTTTATAACGCGCTAAAGACCAAGGGCTTCGTGATCCTCGCGGGCCTTTCCGGGACCGGAAAGACAAGGATTTTTGACGAGCTTGTTGACAATTTTTACCGGCTTAAGCTTCCTGAGGCAAAGCTTGACGCATCATTAGTAGATAGCATCAATATCTTTAAAGCAAAACAATATCGGGATCGTGAAACTAAGATAAACGATAAATCATTAACCAAAATTGATTGGCATTATCATGGAGGTATAGTTTTTGATTTAGGATTCAGAGAGAGAGGAAGTGAAAATAAGCCACACCCACTTATATTATCGCAGTTATGTCGTAAATATCTTGGCTTAAAAGGCATACAAATTGAGAACAAATCTAGCCCTAGTCAATATAGCGACGATGAAGTACAAATGTATGCTAATATTTTTGGTATTTTTAACAAAGAATATTTTTCCGACAATGGTGATTTTGTTTATAATATCAGTTTAAATAATTTGGCAAATAATACTGATAAACTCAAAAAACTTAATGATGATATTTATAGTATTAAAAAACTTGCTGAAGCTGGCAATTTCCTGCCCATAATAAGTAACTGCAGCCTGTTTGACGCTTTCAGCCTTCCAGTAAGAAAAATTTTTGCCTTCATTTTCAATCCGGATGCATGGATGTATATATTTGATAAAGATGAGATTAACAAACTGAGTGATAGCTTGTTCGGTCTGTCCAACGCGGCACCAAAGCTAATACTAAAAAAGGTAGAAATTCCCTCTTTGTTCCTCCCTATACGTCCTGATTTTCGAGACAGCAAGTCTCTCATCGGCTACTATAATCCTCTCGACGAATCTTACCACTCTACGGAATTGCTCGACTTTATTTTAGAAGCCCAGCGCGAATACATAAAAGCCAAAAAAGTTGAGAAAGAGAATGAGGTAAAGGCTGAGGGAGGCAAAAATGGAGAGAGAAAGCACGCTCGCCCGTACTTTGTGCTTCTTGACGAGATGAACCTCGCGAGGGTGGAGTATTATTTCGCTGACTTCTTGAGCGTTTTGGAAAGCAGGAAAATAGATGAGGAATACATTAAAAACAATAAAGACAAGCTAAAAGAGATGAGAAAAAACCTGAGCTTAGGCGATGGGGGAAGTAACGCGATTAAAGGCTTTTATTCGGCGCCGATACTTCTTTATAGCGAAAACGACATAACAAGCGACAGAAAAAACAAGATAACAAGTAAGAAGAAAAACAAGATCCCTCAAAAGCTTTACATCCCGCCCAACCTGTATTTCGTGGGCACCGTAAATATAGACGAAACCACCCACATGTTTTCGCCCAAGGTGCTCGACAGGGTTTTTACCCTGGAGTTCGACTCGAATATAGGAGACTACAAGGACCACCTCCTGTCCAACAAACAACAAGAGCAGACGCTGTTAATTGTTGATGACTTCACCAGAGGTTTCAATTACGCCAAGATCGACTTAGAATATATTAAACTCTTTCTGGAAATTGATAGTAAATATGACGG
>NZ_CALETC010000183.1:0-7049 GCF_937920065.1 Acetomicrobium mobile | reverse complement strand
GAGGCGAAGTCTACATGACGAAAGAAGATTTTGCTTTGCTTAATCAAGCTCGAGAAGAAGAGGGAGAGCAGCCTTTCGCTAATCCTAGGAATGCGGCTGCGGGAAGTTTGAGGCAACTTGATCCTAGTGTGACGGCCAAGCGCCGGCTTCGTTTATTTGTATATCATGTAGTTAATCCGGAAAAGCACGGTCTTTCATCGCAATATCAAGCCCTTTCTTGGCTTCGAGAAAGAGGATTTCCAACTCAGGGGAACGAAAGACTTTGCAAGAGTTTTGACGAATTATGGGATTATATTGAGGAATGGCGAGAAAAGAGGCACTCACTTTCCCATGTTACTGATGGTGTGGTAATAAAAGTTGATGATTTGAGTACATATGAGCTTCTTGGTACGACAGCAAAATCCCCGAGGTGGCAAGTTGCCTTTAAGTATCCCGCCGAAGAACAGAGGACCCGTTTACTAAGGATAGAGATTTCAGTTGGAAGAACGGGCGTACTCACACCTGTTGCTATTTTAGAGCCGGTAAGGCTTTCAGGTACTGTTGTGCAACGCGCCAGCTTGCACAACGATGATGAGATAAAACGCCTTGATGTACGTGAGGGGGACTTCGTATATGTCCGTAAGGCGGGTGAGATAATACCAGAAGTGGTTCGTGTTGACTACAGTGCCAGAACGGGCCAGGAAAAGCCCTTTGTTATGCCAAAAAACTGTCCCGTTTGCAGGGCAGAGGTAATTAGGTTGGTAGGCGAGGTGGCTCACCGTTGCCCAAATCGGTCTTGCCCTGCTCAGTTGAAGGAAAGTATTCGGCATTTTGCTTCTCGTGACGCCATGGATATAAAGGGTTTGGGTGAAAAGATTATAGAGCAATTAGTAGACAGGAAATTAGTCAGTGACTTTTCTGACTTGTACAAGTTGACGAAGGAAGATTTGATGTCCTTGGATAGAATGGGGCCAAAGTCCTCTGAAAATTTGATCGCTGCAATAAATAATTCTAAGAATAGGCCACTTTCCAGGCTCATTTATGCCCTCGGCATCAGATACGTTGGCTTGAGGACTGCTGAGATTTTAGCTGAGAGGTTTAAAAGCATTGACGAATTGGCCAAGGCAACTACTGCCGAATTATCCAGCATTCCTGGGATAGGTCCCCAGATAGCCTCGTCAATTGTTGCATTTTTTAAGGACGAAAAGAACCTTGCCACTCTGAGAGAACTGGCTAAATGTGGCGTTAAAATGTCTGAGGAGGAAATAAAACGTGAGGTTGGTCCATGGGAGGGGTGGCGGATTGTTTTTACCGGAGAGCTTGAGAGGGCTTCAAGAAGCGAGGTTGAGGCGATAATAAAAAGTTTGGGAGCCATTCCTGCCAGCTCGGTTAGCAAAAATGTGACCATGGTAGTGGTAGGCAGTAATCCCGGGAGCAAACTGGCCGCAGCTCAAAGGCTAGGTGTTAAAATTGTTGATGAGCAAGCTTTCTGGAATTTGGTCGATGAAGCTAGGTCAAAAAAAGGAAATAGGAAGTAAAAAATAGTCAGATTAGGAGGTTGAGTCTATGGACATTACGCCAGAAGAACTAGTTGAAGAAGTAAGGCGCATGGCACGATTAGCTATGATCGAATTAAACAAAGAAGAGACGAAACAAATAGCAGAACAATTCAAAAGTATATTAGACCAACTTCAAACTTTACGGGAACTGGATACAAGTGATATAAACCCCTTTCCATTGGAGGACAGAGATCCAACACCATGGCGTAGTGATGAAGTAGTATTATGGAATCGCTATAACGAGGTTCTTTCGCAAGCTCCCGCGTCTGAAGATGGTTACTTTAAAGTGCCACAAATAGTGAGGGACGATCGAAATGAAGAATAGCAAGTTTTTGAAATTCTCAGCCTTTGATTTGATGTCAGGATACAGCAAAGGGGAGTTTATCGTTTCCGATGTGATAGAGACGGTGTTGGAATACATAGAGATAAACGAAAGAAATTTAAATGCATTGATAACCCCAATGTACGAAGAAGCCCGCTCGAGGGCATGGATGCTTGACGCTGCTTTGGCAAGGGGCGAAGATCTGGGACCGTTGTTCGGAGTTCCTGTAGTGATAAAGGATAATATTACGACTGATGGAGTACGAACGACTTGTGGCAGCAGAATGCTCGAGAATTGGATTCCCCCCTTCAGTGCCCATGTTGTAAGATGCTTAGAACGAGCTGGAGCCGTGGTGATCGGCAAGGCCAACATGGATGAGTTTGCCATGGGAAGTTCTACCGAGTATTCCGCCTTTGGACCAACACTTAATCCTTGGGATTTATCAAAGGTTCCGGGAGGAAGCTCTGGTGGAAGCGCGGCATCGGTTGCCGCAGGTTATGCTCCCATAGCTTTGGGAAGCGATACAGGGGGATCTATAAGACAACCTGCTGCCTTTTGTGGAGTATATGGATTAAAACCTACCTATGGTTTGGTCAGCAGATATGGCTTGGTGGCCTTCGCCTCTTCCTTGGACCAAATTGGTCCCTTTGCGCGAGACCTGAAGGATTTAGCCTTAGTTCTACAAATAATTTCGGAGCCGGATGATTGCGATGCGACCTGCGTCATAAAAGAAAGACCAAACTATTTGGAATTTTTGAATGAAAGCTCCCTTGAAGGGTTCAAAGTTGGTTATTTGTCTGACTACAAATTACTGGAAATAGATGAGGAAGTTAAAAAGGCTGTTACTGAGGCCTTGAAAATATGCCAGGATGCAGGGGCAGAAATAATCGAGGTTGAACTACCAATCTCAGCGCGATATGGACTTCCTTGCTATTACACTATAGCGCCAGCTGAGGCGAGCTCGAGTTTAGCCCGTTTTGACGGGGTTCGATACGGTTTTTCCGTAGAAGCCGAGGATTTACAAGAGCTCTACCAAAAAAGTCGCGGGGGCGGGTTTGGCCCTGAGGTAAAACGAAGGATACTCATAGGCACTTTTGTCTTAAGTTCAAGCGGTTATGAAACTTATTATTTACAAGCCCAAAAAGCGAGACAGCTTGTCGTTAAGGAGTTTGATGAAGTTTTCCTCAAGGCTGACGTCCTGTTACTTCCTGCCACACCGACGTTGCCCTTTAAGCGCGGAGAAAAGATACTGGACCCGGTAAAGGTTTATATGGCTGACCTTTTTACCATTCCGGTAAACCTTGCCGGTTTGCCAGGTTTGTCCATGAAGGTGTCTTCCAGCTCTTCAGGCTTACCAGTAGGGATTCAGCTTGTGAGCAAGAAATTTTGCGAAGGCGATATACTAAAAACGGCCTCTATTATAGAACGAGCTGTGGGCCCGGCTACAACTATCATGGGAGGCGATCGAAAATGAACGAATTTATTCCCGTCATAGGACTTGAAATACACGTACAATTGGCCACGAAATCTAAGATGTTTTGTTCATGTTCGACAGACTATATAGGGGTTAAGCCTAACAGCCATGTATGTCCTATTTGCTTGGGCTTGCCTGGTTCACTTCCCATGATCAACGAGAAAGCCATCATGTACGCCATTCGGACCGCCTTGGCAATGCGATGCAAGGTTAATACTCGTACGATTTTTCATCGAAAGCATTACTTTTACCCGGACCTTCCAAAGGCTTATCAAATTAGTCAATACGATTTACCACTTGCTGTTGACGGTTACCTGGAAGTAAGCGACGATGATGGCAAAACGCAAAGGATCAGAATACAAAGGCTACATCTGGAGGAGGATGCGGGAAAATTAGTGCACTCTACCGCAAGCGGGAGGTTAATGGGTGCAGAATACTCCTTAGTTGACTGTAACAGGGCAGGCGTTCCTTTGATGGAAATAGTTACACATCCCGACATAGCTTCCGCGAAACAGGCAAGGGAATTTGTATCTAGATTACGCCAATTAGTTAGATACCTAGGTGTTTCAGATGGGGATATGGAGGCGGGCTCCTTGAGGGTTGACGCTAACATTTCTATCATGGAGCCTGGATGCGAATACGGCGAAAAAGTTGAAGTCAAAAACATGAACTCATTACGAGCCCTGGAGCGCGCACTTGAGTACGAATATGAAAGGCAAAAAGAGGCTAAAAAGGAAGGTAAAGCCATAGTTAGCGAGACCAGGCATTGGGACGATGGCTCAAATATCACCATATCAAGCAGAAGCAAAGAAGAGGCCGAGGATTATCGCTACTTCCCTGATCCAGATCTTCCGCCGCTAGTAGTGGACGAGCGTGTCATTGTTCAATTGTGTAAGGGGCTGCCCGAATTACCGTGGGAGGTGCTGGGCAGATTCATGAGTGATTACGGTTTGTCCTCAGACGAAGCAGAGGTTCTTACCGAGCGAAGGGATGTGGCCCTTTTAATGGATGAGCTCGTTAAAGAAGGGGCATCAATCAAAGTGGCATCTAATTGGATAAGGACGGAGATTTTGAGGGTGTTGAACGAAAGAGGCATTTCCGCTGAAGATCTCCCAGTGCAGACCAGCGAAATTGCAGGACTTCTTTTGCTGGTTGATAGGGGCGACCTTTCAACGACGGCTGCAAAAGAAGTTTTTAACTTAATGTTGGAAAAGTCGATAAATGTCGAAGAAGCCGTCAAGATCCTGGGACTTAGCACTGGCAAGCTGACCGGTCCTGAATTGGAAGCCGTGATTGACAAAGTCTTATCGGAGAATTCTGACGTCGTCGAGGAAATCAGGGCAGGTAAGGACAAAAAAGGGAAAAAGATAAAATTCTTGCAAGGCATCGTAATGCGAGAGACTAAAGGTCAGGCAGATCCAAAAGAGGTACAATCGTTTATCATGAGCAAGATTTAAATTAAGGGGGTAGGACGATGGGAGCGCGTAAGCCTGAAGACACAAGAACAATTGCTATAGCCGCTCACGGAGGTGCAGGAAAAACATCTTTGGTCGAGGCCATGCTTTATGACGTGAATGTAATTAGTCGCATGGGAAGGATCGAAGAGGGCAATACGGTAAGTGATTTTGATCCGGAAGAACAAAAAAGACAAATCTCGATTAATACGTCTATTGTAACATTCGACTATAAGGATAAAACTTTTTTTATTCTTGATACCCCTGGTTATGCGGATTTCGTTGGAGATTTGCGCTCCGGGATGAGGGTAGCTGATTCGGCGGTTATCCTTATAAGTGGCGTTGATGGCGTAGAAGTGCAGACAGAAAAGGCCTTCGATTTTGCTGATGACTTTTCCATTCCCGTCGTTTTTTTCGTTAACAAGCTGGACAGGGACAACTCAGATTACAACGCAATATTAAAGGAAATACGGCAAGTTCTAACCGATAGGGCCATTTCTTTGTATTTACCAATTGGCAAAGAAAGTAATTTTAAAGGCGTGGTCAACGTCTTGACCGGGAAGGCATATCTCTACAAAGGGGACGGAAGCAAGGATTACGAGGAAACATCTTTTCCTGCCGAGTTAGAGGAGGAGCTGGCATTAGAAAGAGAGGCGTTGATAGAAAGAATTGTCGAAGTTGACGACGATTTAATGATGCGTTATCTGGAAGGAGAAGAGCTAAAAGAGGAAGAGCTTATTGTCGCCCTAAAAAAAGCGATACTTGATAGAATCGTGATGCCTGTATTGCCTGGCTCGGCTATTGCAAACGTTGGAATTTTTCAGCTTTTGGATGTTATGAGCGATGTTTTGCCATCTCCGCTGGATATGTTTCCAAGAAAGGCGATAGATGCAGAAGGAGAAGAGGTCGAGGTAAAGCCGGATCCTGACGGAAAATTTAGTTCTCTTTGCTTCAAGGTCATGGTTGATCCTTACGTTGGCAAACTTTCTTTTGTACGAGTGTTTTCGGGGACATTAACTTTGGATCAATCCGTGTATGTTGTCAATAAGAAGACTGAAGAACGGATAGGCTCTTTGAGGTTTATGAGAGGCAAGGATGGAAAGGACGTAAAGGAAATCACCGTTGGCGACATCGTGGCGATACCGAAACTTCAGACCGCCACGGTTGGGGATACCATAGCAGTTAAAGGCGTGGATTTCGTGTTTCCCCCAATTCAATTCCCCGATCCCGTATATAGCTTAGCCATTGTCCCTAAAAGCAGGGCTGACGAAGACAAGCTGTCTAATGCAATCCACAGGATACTTGAGGAAGATCCGACGTTGCGCTACGAGAAAAACGCGGAGACAGGCGATCACCTTTTGTCCGGGATGGGAGACCTGCATTTAGATATAGTGTTATCACGCATTAAAGAGCGATATGGCGTTGAACTTGAAACCCGTTTACCTAAGGTTCCCTATAGGGAGACCATTAGAAAACCCGCCAAGGCTCAAGGTAGGTATAAAAAGCAGACAGGAGGCAGGGGGCAGTACGGTGATGTATGGCTTGAATTGCAACCGCTGGAGCGAGGAGCGGGAGTGGAATTCGAGGATCGAATCGTTGGTGGAGTTGTGCCTAAGCAATATGTCCCTGCCGTCGAAAAGGGCTTAAGAGAGGCAGCTCAAAAGGGAGTACTTGCAGGTTATCCAGCCATAGATTTTAAGGCAATACTTTACGATGGGTCCTATCATGAAGTGGATTCCTCCGAAATGGCCTTCAAGATAGCTGCTTCCATGGGCTTTAAGAAATGTTTTGTGGAAGCATCTCCTGTATTACTAGAACCTATAATGAACGTGGAGGTTGTGGTGCCAGAGGAATATCTGGGAGATGTAATGGGCGACTTGAATTCTAGACGAGGAAGGATCATGGGAATAGAAGGCAGAGGGAGGTTCCAAGTCGTTAAGGCTCAGGTTCCCCTGGCCGAGATGTTCAGGTATGCCATCGTGCTGCGTTCCATGACTTCAGGCCGCGGCAATTTTTCCATGGAGTTTTCCCATTATGAAGAGGTTCCTCAGGATCTGGCTAAAAAGATTATCGCTCAAGTGCAAGCTGAAGGAGAAGGAGAAGCAGCCTCTGGCAAATAGCATCCATATTGCCACTGAATCGTCGAACAAACAAAAGTAATAATAAGCGGGAGAACAACTCCCGCTTATTATTACTCCAGGGCCAGAAGAAGCTTTTTGTTTTTCTCTGCTCCTTAAAGCTCCCCTAGTATCTTTAACAAA
>NZ_CALETC010000182.1:0-13382 GCF_937920065.1 Acetomicrobium mobile | reverse complement strand
CAACCCCGAAGCCGTGCTCATCCCTGCGCCGGTTAAGACTACCACCTCTTTTTTTCTGAGGTGATCCGTAATGCGTTCCAATACATCCATTTATACTTCACCCTTGAAGAAAATATTTGTGGCCAATTTGCGAAAATATAGCTAAAAACCAGACATGCTTTTGCTTAGTTGTCATTCCAGTTTAGTTTATTGCGATAATCACTATAGCTTGTAAAAAAGGGTTAGGCAAGCTAAATGTACTACATTTTGAGTAGTGAAGAGTGGGCTGCGGGTACGTAAGCTGACCGAAATTACTGTCATGTGAAAATAAGCAAAAAAGAAGAAGTTCCGTAGAAGCAAGTAAGCCTTGTAAAGAGGGTAGCATAGCAAGGTCTTGCGAGCCTCAAAAATACTTCGGACGGATTTTGAAACTAGCGTCTGCCTGAGACGGAGGTATTGACACGATAGAGTATGTAATGCAAAATTAAAATGAATATTCTAATAAGAAGAGAATAGATGAGAAAGATAGCTATTTGCTGTGTTATGTTGTTAACCAAAGAATAGCCCAAAAGCAGTGTATATTTTTTAGCAACCTAACTATTCTCTAAATAAGAATTATGACCTATTGCCAGATGATAGAGCAGTGAATGAATAATTGGGCAGTCCGTTAGGAAGGAGTTAAAGATTGGTGACTTGGCATATAGGTGCAAGGTCTTGAAACATTCCAGTTGATGCAGAAAGGTACTATAAAGTATAGGGTAGGGTTGGATGAGTTGAAAGTGATTGCTAATTCCGGGGGATCTCCTCCAGCAAAGAAAGCGATAAAGCGAGCTGAAAATAACATACCAAGGTTAACCGAAAATGTGAAACAGAGGATTCAACAACCCAATAAGAAAGGGCCGACATTAGAGCAGTGTTGTCGTCGATTAGTAGCTTTAGGGAAAAAACAGGGTGGCTATATAACTTTTCAAGCTATAAGCGATTTGTTCCACACTATTGAATGCGAGGTATCCATCGAAGCAATTGATAGGATTTATGAATGCTTAAAGGCTGAAGGTATCGAGCTTGTTGATCAATTGCCCTATGGCTGTATTACAGATAAGACTTCGTGGAATTCCCTAGATATTTTTTATGATGATTTGAATAAGCATAAACTAAAGCCTAAAAGAAGAAGCAAAAGGCGTGGACGTTTTTCGACATTGGATCAAGAGCCCTTGAAATCGACGGCGAACATCGAAGATGTTCAAGGTAGGGATATACAAATCCAGGATGATAGATCGTATCTTTTAGCAGATTCTAGCGTGCAGATATTACTGCAATATATTGGTCAAATAAAGCAATTGACAGCTAATGAGGAACGGCGACTAGCCAAATTAGCCAAAGAGGGAGATCGAGAAGCAGCCATACACCTCATTGAAGCCAATCTTAAACATGTTTTTAATAAAGCCACTAATTATGTTGGCATGGGTTTGGATTTCCTTGATCTTTTCCAAGAAGGGTGTATCGGTTTAATTAAAGCACTGGAAAAATTTGATTGGCGACAAGGAGTCAGGCTTAGTAGTTATTCTTCCTGGTTGATTTTTCAGACTATTAATCGGGCTATTGATGATTATGGTAGAGCTATTCGTTTGCCCTCGTACCTGACGGAGAGCATCAAGAAGCTACAAAAAATGACAGACGATTTCTATAAGGTCCACGGACGTGAACCAGTGGCAAAAGAAATATCCGATGTCATGGGTTTATCAGAACGCAAGGTGCGTGAATTACAGATAATTGCTCAACCTATTGTGTCATGGGAAGCGACATTGGCCGAATGGGAAAAGACTGGTGCTTATCCAAAGTGGTTTTTGGAAGATCATTCACTATCACTGGAGGAGCAAAATATAGATAGAGATTTGTTACACGATGCTGTATCTGAATTTATGGCCAAGTTGAAACCAAATGAACAACGAATACTGCGGTTGCGTTTTGGTTTTGACGGTTGTGAGCCACAAACCTTAGAGGAGATTGGACGTCTCTTTGGCGTAACTCGTGAGCGTGTGCGTCAAATCGAAGTAAAGGCACTTAAGAAGCTTAAGCATTATATGATTTCCAATAAGGAATTGCGTGATTTTCTGGGATATTAATCACGAAGGGAAGTATGATTTTGCATGTATGGGATTCAATGGGATAGCGATACAGGCGGTATTTTATTGGTCGATGGATATGATACAGGCGTGAGGAGCGATGTTCGCCCCGTATTTTATGAAGAACTTGATTTACTGGGCTTTGAACGCTATTGGAGTTATCCAAAAGTTGAAGAACCTCTTCTCTGGGCTATCGGTAGTCGTAGATATTACTATCATGGCGAATTAGTGGCAAAGGCTGAAGGTGGTGGATTGTTTTCCAAGCCTGAACTTAAAATCCATCGCTCAGGACTTATCCTCGAACCTGTCAAGGTTGAGGCTATGGTGAATAAAAATGGGGCACTCCTCCAAGGACTTGTCCAAAAGTCGCTCAAGTTCATTTATCATACGTATGCACGCCAACAGCATAAAGTAGATATAGTAGCTGTAGCTTTTTCAGGCGGTAAAGACTCCATCGTTACTTTAGACCTCGTTCAGCGAGTTTTGGAACCAAATCAGTTCGTCGTCGTTTTTGGCGATACCGGCATGGAAATTAGCGATACATATTATGCAGTGGAGGCAGCCAAAAGACGGTGGCCACACTTGTCTTTTTACACTGCCAAAAGTGCTAAAGATACCCTGACAAGCTGGCGTGAAATGGGACCTCCAAGCCGCATACATCGCTGGTGTTGTTCCGTCCACAAATCGGTGCCTACGTTATTACTACTGCGTAAGCTTTTAAACAAACCATCAGCTAAAGCAATGATCATTGATGGGGTGCGGAATGAAGAAAGCAGCGGCAGAGCGACTTATCCTTCTCTGACTTTGGGGGGCAAACACAAGACGCAAATAAATGCTAGTCCCATTATTACATGGAATGCAGGTGAAGTCTTTTTGTACCTCTTTGGTCGGCGATTGCTTTTGAACAAGGCCTATCGTTATGGTGCCACTCGTGTTGGTTGTGCTGTTTGCCCCATGGCTTCAGTATGGTGGGATATTATTAGTGGGTCTGTTTATTGGCAAGATATGAGATCTTTTATTGAAGAGCTATGTTCATACGCCATTAGTTCAGGTATCCATCATGATGAGGAAACCAAAAAATATATAGAGAAAGGGAGTTGGAAAGGTCGAGCTGGTGGCCGATATGTTTCTGGCGGTGGAAATCGTGTGATTGAGCAGACAAGCGGAGATAAGGTTATTTTTTCACTGCGCTACCCCGCTGAAGATTGGCAAGAATGGGCCAAAACTCTTGGTCATGTAGTGAGAACCGGCATAGGTCAAGGATACATAGAGAGAGGCGGCAACACATATCCTTATTTCGTACAAAAAAACGATCACAGCGTTACTGTAGAAGTTGGTGGTTTGGCGAACGCAGATCGATGTACTCTTAAGGCATTTCGTGCTGTAGCACTTAAAAGTGCCTATTGCTGCCACTGTCAAGCCTGCGAAGCTGAATGTCCTGTTGGAACTTTGATTACCTGTGAACAGGTTCATATTGGCGATGAATGTCAGGCTTGTGGTCGATGTCTTGACTTGCATGGCGAGCCGTGCCTAACCGCTAAATCTATATCAACAAGTGGGGGAGGTTTAAGTATGAATGACAATCACAAAATGGTTTTACACACGTATGAACACTTTGGCATGGAAAAAGAATGGCTAGCTGCTTTTTTTGCTTCACCCTTTAATTGGATTAACAGCAATACTTTGGGCAACCGACAGCTTGATGCAATGCTTCTATGGCTTAAACATGCGGAATTAATATTGGGCGGGAATACTAAAAACACTTTTGTTATAACAAATTTAGGGGAAAAACTAGCTCGATTAGGAGTTGACAATTTGGTTACTTGGGCAGTCATCTGGACGAACTTGGCACGAAATTCAAGCGCTGTGAAGTGGTATCTTACAGCTATTCCCTGGGGTGTTACAATGACTAAAGCCGAATTAGTGCGCAAAATGGGTGAAACATATTCTCAAAGCGAAACTACTAGGCGAAATGCAATGACAGCGCTTTTTGGTTTGCTTCTAAAAACCCCATTAGGTAATGAGTTGGGGCTTGGTATAGGAATAAATCAAGGCAAACGCATCAGTAGTGTACTATATAAAAAGGGTTGGTTAGCACCAGATCCATTAGCTGTGCTTTATAGCCTCTATCGTTATGCGGAAAAGACATCACGATATGAGTTCACTGTGCATGAATTGTATGAGGGTACTGACGAGGGTCCGTATACATTGTTTGGCGTTCCGCGGGATGCGCTAATAGGGATTGTGAAGGGTTTATCAGCTCGTGATGATAGTTTAATTCGCGTTGATATTGTACGTGATTTAGACAATATTTTTTTGAATCATCACAATAAGTCAATTGAGGTGCTTGATTGTGTCTAATTGGTATTATGAAAAAGGTTGGACTCGCCATAGGATATTTGGATTACGAAAGGAATGGCTGAAATTTTACCTTTTTGATAATGAAGGTTGGCGACAAAACTCGACCCTGGGCAATAGGCAGGTTGATTCCTTTGCCACATGGCTAAAAACGGCAGGCATAGAGGATAAAAAGGGTAACTTAACTGCATTGGGAATGGAATTTATTAGACGTGGAGTAGATGATTTATCTCTTTGGGAATTACTTTGGGTCAACGTTGTCTTTTCTTTTCCAACGGCACGTTGGTATGCACATCTGGGACTAGGTACATGGTCCACCACTGAGTTAAAAGCGATGCTCGAACAATCGGTTCCCCGCTTGGCCGAACGAACGGTGATCAATGCCATAATGGAACTTGCTGGGTTGCTTGAACGAACCCCAGTGGGAAGGGAACTTGGTCAAGGATATGTTAGCGGCGACAAACCACGTCGCATCTCGCGCATAGGCAGAGAACCTAACGATTCTGCTATAATCCACTCATTTGGTAAATTATATCTTCAGCAAGACAGAACAAGACTTCTATGGTCTGATGATGTTACTTGGCCCTGGGTGGTTTTCGGTTGCAATCGGAACTGTGTTTTGGGACGTTTGACTAATATGGATCATGATCATTTTAAGATTGACGATAAGGGGATAACAATTTGCCTATCCGAAAAGGAGGAATGGCAGTGTGGCGATATAGCGATTTCTTGGCTGTAAGGGAAGACTTTATCCCGGTATTTTCGGAAGAAGTAGATAAAAACCGCCGGGAGGATTGGAAGTTTTTCATCCCTCATGATCAGATGAAAACATTATTGGACAAACTAATGACTGCCTTAGAACGAGCGCATGGCGGAGATAAGCGCTCTATATGGCTTACTGGAGCCTACGGTACGGGCAAAACTTATGCTTCCTTTGTGATTAAGCACTTACTAGAGGATGACCTTGAGGTTATTGAGGAGTATTTTAAAAAACATCAAATTCTAACACCTTTATGGCAACGCTTCAAGGCGCTGCGTCAAAAGGAGCCTTACTTGGTAATTTACCGTTCGGCGTCCGGGCATATTACCTCAAGCCGTGGTTTAATGATAGAAATACAACAGGCGATTAAAGAGCAGTTACGAGGCCACGGCTATACTAACGCATTCAGCGAAAGCCTTATGGATCAACTTGTAAGTAAATTAAGCGATCCAAGCGGCATATTTAATTGGAATGCAGCTTTTACAAAATATCGCGGTCGCTTTCGGACTGTTGCAGCTGCCGCCGATGTCATTGAGCGCCTCCGCGCTGGCGATGTGAAACTTGGTGAACAAGTAGCTGCCGTATTGGAAGAAGAGGGGCTGACTTTAGCTGATTCTCCTACTGCTGTTAAAGCCTGGATCAAAGAGGTTATAGAAGTCAACGACTTGCAAGGTATAGTATTTATCTGGGATGAATTTACCGAATTCTTCACGAATAACGTGCCTGTTACGCCGTTGCAAGAACTTGCTCATGCTACAGCTGACATGCCTTTTTACCTCTTCCTTATAACCCACCGTTCCTTAAATCAGTTTACGCGCATCGATGAAGACACGCGGAAAAAATTGCTCGATCGGTTTCATAATTGTAAGTTAGAGATGGTCCCTATCACTGCATATAAGCTTATCTCTAATGTAATTGAGGTTAAACCTGACTACAAGAGCGAGTGGGGGGATAAGCTGGATTCCCTCTGGAGTCAAGTAGAAAAAGCAATACTTCAAATTCACGTTTTGGGAGAACAAGTCAATAAAGAAGAGATTAAACGAATGGCTCCCATACACCCATATACTGCCTATCTCTTGGCCACAATTTCATCGCTTTACAGCTCAAGCCAACGTACTTTGTTTCAATTTTTAAAGACAGATCCTCCCGGGTCATTTCAGTGGTTTATTGCTAATTATCCGCAGAATTCTTGGTATTGGTTAACTCCTGATTATTTATGGCAGTACTTTTTCGAGGACGTTAAGGGCGTTGAGATCGATAACATCGAAGCTATAAACAATCTTCTTAGCTATTACAATTCCAAAAAACATGACATGAACGAGGAAGAACTAAAGGTATTCCGTGTAATGCTATTATTACTTGCACTATGGACACAGACGCAAGGTGTCCATAGCCTGCTTAAGCCGAAACTGTCTAACATAAAAAACATGTTTCTTGGGACCGAACTTTATCAAAAGATCAGGGAAGTAGCTGACGCGCTTTGTTCCAAGAATATTATGTATGCCATATCAATAGGCAATGATATGGAGTACATGATACCTACTTCTACCATAGATCAAAACAAATTAAATGAATGTCGTAGATGGGTCGAAAATGCTTTTACTTTCGAGAAGGTGGCTAAGGAAAAGGACTCTGATGTTGGTTTTGCGTCTAAAATCATGGGGTTACTATCCTTATCAGGTGCAGCCAGACTTCGCCATCCAATTCAAATAGTGTCGGCTAAGGAATTCAAGTCACGGCCCGAGCGCGTTTTTCAGGGAGCAGGTAGGACTTACGAAATAGGTGTAATTCTGGTGGTTGCTCAAGAGGAAGAAGATTTGGCTAGTTCAGAAGTCGTGGCTGCGGAGGTTAGCAAGGTTTATACAAATTATTGCATACTGATCAGCCAAGTAGCCTTTAGTGCAAGAGATTGGAAAGAATGGCTTGATTTTCAGGCTTATTCTAAATATTACCAAGAAATGAAAGACAATAAAATGCAAAGGTATTATGATGCTAAGGCTAAAGACATCATAGACAGTTGGCTTAATATGGTCCGCATAGGTAGGATTCGTGCCTTTTTCAGGGGGCAACAGGAAGAACTAGATGGGTGTCAGGCTGTCGCTGGATATCTAGAGGATGTTGTAAATTTGGTTTTTCGCTATGGTCCCGAACGGCTGAGCAAGGTTGCTACCCTGTATACCCAATCGTGGGGAAAGGCTGGTGCTGAGATTGGCCTGGGAGTGGCGCAAAATATTCAGCAACCATACAAAAGCGTGGTAAACGAACTCCAAGCACTGGGTTTTTGGGAAGGTAAAATTTCAAGGCATCTGGACCATCCTTTGAGCAAGATGCAAAGTGTTGTGGATGAGTTTTTTAACACTAATGTGCATGTCAATTTAAAACAATTATGGGAGGCTTTACAGCAGCCTCCATACGGCCTCATGCCTTCGCCTATCGGCATCTTGATTTTTGCCTTCCTTTTGCGTAAATATGCCAATGGTTATTATTATTCCGACGGCAACAATTCCTTCCCGCTAAATCCCAATAAGCTTGCAGAGCTTATTGAACAGGTTATGAAGTGTTTCAGGTTTTCTGAAAACTACACGATTAGAAAAATGTCTATCGAAGGTGAGCGTTTTTGCCATATTGCACGCGACGTTTTCCGCCTAACCCAAGAACAGGCAGCCTACCCAGAAGAGGCGCGAAAAAACATTCGAAGGATAGTTTCAGAATCGGGTTACCCATTGTGGACGCTTATGTACTATGTCCAAGGAACCTACTCTATTAGTTCGGTTAGTCATGTAATGGAAGCTGTGAGGGAGCTTAATGAAATTTTAACCTTTACTAAGGATGAGTTGGAAGATCGGGAAATTAAAGCAGTAGTTGATGTTGTAAGCCCAGTGCGTTATGACCTGTCTGAAATAATTAACAGGGATAGGATGCAGGAGGGCTTGAGGAGGTTTTTAGAGATTCATAATCCCCAACTGATCTCGCTCATGGGAAAACTGCACCTAGAAGTTTCTCATGTTATGAATAGGCTAAGAGTCCTGCTCAATGAGGATGCATTCTTGTGGACCGAAGAAAGTGTTAAAGAAAAGTTGCCTGAGGTGACCACTGAGCTTGATCTTGTGGATGCATTAAACTGTCTTTTAGGAGTGAAGAGACAGGATCTAAATGAACTTCGTAACTATTTCCGCAATAGCTGGTTCAAGGGCAAACTGCCACTCATTTGGCATAAAGAAGGCCAACCTGATGAGATAGCTACCCTCATAGAATATCTTTACGAACTGCTTTATCGCCCAAGTCAGGGCATAAAGGTTAACAGATCGGAAGATATACGTCGCTATAGCAGTCAATTGGCGTCAGTTTTAAATAAAGGCCCTTTTGTGGCAAGGGTTTTAGTTCAGAAATATACGGGTCATACTTTAAGCGATGCCGAATCTGAGGCGCTGTACAATGAACTGTCCGATCTTTCTCAAGCAAGTGAAGATGAGGCTAGATCAGCTATAGTGCTGGCCTTAAATAATCAAGTCCGGCAAAAGAAGATAGCGCAGCTTCGGCAACGTTGGCAAGAGCTTACAGACTCGGAATCTCCCGAGAGATGGAGTGAGGAAAGGGGCGTCCCTATTCAATGGATGCTGGAAGGCAAAGATCATCATGCATTCTTTGAGTACTACGATAACATTCATAAACTGGCTGAAACGGATATAGATAAATTGATAGAACATCTTTCTAATCACGCTGCCGAGTTTGTCAATCTTCAAGATCAACAATATGTTTCCGATAGGTTTATACGGGTGATCGCTGGTGATTATGCCGAGCTCGTGCTAGAGGCAAATATGGTTGATCAACTGCAGGCCTATATTCGTAGAAGGTTAGACGGGAACATATATCGATGGCCCATGCGGTTGAATGAAATTCAACAATTGGTTCGTCAATGGATAAATGAAAACTACCGCTCTATAGCCTATCCTAAAGTGTTAAACGTCATCGAATCCATACCGCCAGAGGAGGTGAAGCAGCTCATCAAACAATTAGCTGCCTATGATGCTCTTGTTGGAACCAAGTTGTTAGCTGCTATCGCTAAAGTCGAAAAGGAACCACGAAAGATAAAGAGGAGATTCCTCCGATGAAATGTTTTAGGAATATTGATGAATTAATATCTAATGTTAGGGAAGAAAAGAGTAAGGGCTGCAGATTTGCTACTCGCTTCATTCTAGTGCAGGGATCCCGGACTTGGGATGAACTTGTTACAAAACTTGCCTATGAGGTGGATAGAGTAATTCGTCTGTCCGAGTTTTGCAGTGGTCGTGACGTGTTCCCTGATATGACTAAGCTGCAGTATTACCTTAAGGAGGAAATATCTAACTGTAAAGACGTTTTGCTGATCCCAATGGCAGAATGTATCAGGCTTGATCCTGAAAGTGCCATAATTGTCCGTTCTTTAGCCGAATGGCCTGCAGAAAAAATACGACGACTTTATATACCGCTGTTATCAATAAATGAGTCTTTCTTTGCTGAAATGGATAATGTCTCACGTTACAAAAAAGATCTCCTTCCCGACATCTTGTCGATTGAAGGAGAAGGTGATTGTGAGATTGTAGTGGCACCCTTTTGTATCGAGTCTGAGGATCTTCTGATTGTCAATGGAATAAAAGAATACCTTTCCAGGTGGGAAAGTGGCAACGTTCATAAAATATGGTTGCAAACTGATATGGCAGCATGGTTGCCAAAGCGACGATTAGGTGGTAAGTGTAAGGTATACATATATCCTTCTTGCTTTGATTATGTCTGTAGAAGTGCCAACTGGGAGGAAATCAGGGAAGAGTGGGGATCTTCAGAGGACTGGGAAAGGCTGGCTACTCAAATGGGAGAAGGTGAAAGTCTGGATTGTGTAGCCAGTCGAATATTAAATGTTGCAGATTATAATTCTCAACAGCTGTTTGCAATGTGGAAAAACTTGGATGAAAGCAAACGTTGGCTTATATGGCTATGGAGCAAGGCAAAAAGCAACCCCGAATCTTATCTGTATCATGTTATCGAGAAAAGCAACAGCGTGAGCGACTTTATTGATAATGTTAT
This sequence comes from Acetomicrobium mobile, assembly GCF_937920065.1. NCBI lineage: Bacteria > Thermotogati > Synergistota > Synergistia > Synergistales > Acetomicrobiaceae > Acetomicrobium > Acetomicrobium mobile. The sequence continues at coordinate 3,098 of NZ_CALETC010000182.1, read as the reverse complement.
AATGACAATATTTTCACTCCCTAAGTCGCTGTCCTTTAGCATGGAGCGTAAAGAGCTTTTAAAACTCCTTAGCGTCACTGTCATGCCACCTGAATTTTGGAAACGATATGATGAGCTATCAGGTCCTTTAGAGCGGATTGCGGTGTTGACGGATCTTTCAGTGACTGAGCGAGAAAAACTTGTGTCCTCTGTTGGTGAACTTCTATCGAGTCATTCCACTGACCTTTGGTGGGATTATCTTGAAGTAGCCTTCCCAAGGTTAACGTGGTATTTGGGGTTTCCTTCCACTGACGATGAGTTTGCTGATACCTACTTTTTCGCTTATAACCGTTGTAGATTGAGCGATACGGTAGATAGCACCATAAATGACTTAATCGATAAATGGGCCAGTGACCAATTGCTTTGGAATTACCAAGGAAGAAGCGATCTTGTAGCTAGGCAACGTTCCAACGGTTCAAAGATACTTTGGGTTGATGCTATGGGGGCAGAATGGCTTGGATTATTGATTAAGTTGCTGACAATGGATGGAGAGGTTGAATGCGAAGTGATGTTGGCTAGAGCTAACTTACCTACCATAACTGATGCTAATAAAGAATGGGAGGAAGACGAGGAAGTCATTCGCGATCTAGACGACATAGCCCATCATTACGCCTACACGTTTCCTCAATCCTTCCTTAAGGAAATGGAGCTGATTGACAAATTAGCCATTAGAGTCCAGGAATTGCTATCTCAATTTTCTGTTGTGGTTGTCACTTCTGACCATGGTCTTAGTAGATTTGCAGCCATAAGCAAAGAAAGAGTGGATCCTCCTCAAGGGACTACAGTTGATTCAAGAGGTCGTTTCGCAGCATTACAGGATGATGTCCTCAGTGAAAATTATGACGTTAATACATTATGGGTTTTAGTAAACAACGTCATTTGCTTGCCTACCCATTGCAGGTTTAAGGGTTGTATGGCTTCCCCTGGTGAGGTCCACGGCGGTGCTGCACCTGAGGAGTGTCTATCGCCGGTGATTGTTGTAAGAAAAGCATGTGTTGAGGTTCCGCTGAAATTTGAGCTAATTGAGGGAACTGTCAAGCTGAATCCCAGGGGTGAAGGCATTCTTGCCGTGAGATGCAATCGAACCATAGGTAATCTTGAGCTACATGTAACCGGTAGTAGTTTAAAAGGACAAGAAGCAGAGGCCTTAACTTGGGAATTCAAATTAAAGGACTGGAAAGCAGGCAAATATGCTGGAAGGCTGTATAGTGCTAATCGTTATGTAGGAAAAATTACCTTCGAAGCAGTAAAAGGCTTTATCCAGGATGATTTGGGATTGTGAGGTGATTTTTCAAAATGAATGCTAACGATATGTTACAGGACAAAATAAGAACTTTTTTCCAAGAAATGGTTGTCTATAAGGACCCAATCCAGAATAAATTTTTTTCATCCTTGAGCATCCCTTCCTATTTGCGTGACTGGATTGCTATGCGCTTCTCCGATGACGATGGGAAACTGAATTTGGATGAAGTCAGAGATTACATAAAAAACAATATCCCCACTAAGAATGATTGGGAATTGTTAAAAAGTAAGATGATCAACGATGGGCAACGTGTCAAATTTTTGGCCAAGATACGAGTCGAGATAGATGTCCGTACTGGTCACGGTGTTTTTAAACTGCCGGATTTGGGCTTCCCTAATCGTAAATATGAGGCCATTGTTAAGGATCATGTGCTTTATCAAAATCGCGAGGAACTCCTGAATGATAGCGAAACTTGGGGAGTCATTGAATGCGAGTGGAGTCCCTTTGGAGTGACTGGAAAAGAAGGCGATGGAGCTATCTATATGATCAGCTTCAAGCCCTTTAAGCCTTATAAAGTAGATGTTAACTATTACCAGGAAGTACGTAAAGAATTTACGTTGAGCGAGTGGATAGATATGTTGCTTTTGGCAGTAGATTATAACCCTGTAGGGTTTTTAGATACTCGCCAAAAGCTTGCCCTCCTCAGCAGGCTTCTTCCATTTGTAGAAAACCGCATTAACTTAATCGAATTAGCGCCCAAAGGTACGGGTAAATCTTACATGATGTCTCAACTATCGAAATATGGTTGGCTGGTCAGCGGAGGAAGTATTACTCGAGCACGTTTGTTTTACGATATCTCACGTAGCACTCCAGGCTTACTGAGCCGTTATGACTATGTAGCTTTTGACGAGGTGCAAACCATCAGCTTTCCCGATGTGGACGAAATAAGGGGTGCATTAAAGGGATATATGGAATCGGGGGAGTATCGTGTAGGTGATTATCGGGGTACCGGAAAAGCAGGATTGGTATTGATGGGCAATATATCAGACGAAAAGATGCGAGAAGACACGAATGTGTTTACCGAATTACCTTATGCTTTTCAAGAATCAGCACTCATTGATCGCTTCCATGGTTTTATAAAAGGTTGGGACATACCAAGGATGCGAGAAAACATGAAAGCTCATGGATGGGCTCTTAACGTGGAGTATTTCTCTGAAGTTATGCATTCATTGAGAAATGAGATTATTTATCCGGCTATTGTAGAGAACCTCCTGATGATTCCAAAGTCAAGCGATACACGCGATGTGACCGCCATAAGACGCATTTGCTCTGGTTTCATGAGATTATTTTTTCCTCATGCTAAGAGCGTTGAAGATGTTAACATCGATGAATTTAGGACTTATTGTTTGGATCTTGCCTTAAAAATGCGTGGTATTATCAGACACCAACTTCACCTCATGGATAGTGAATACAGCGATGCTTTACCCGATATTCAAGTAAGATAGAAAATCGAGTAAACGCTGCCGTCCCAAATATCGTAATCTTTCCAATATAATTGCACGTGCATATGAAAGCAATGATTATTTAAACTTGCACGTTTTTACTGATCATTTTTATTCCCGCTATATTCGACGGGATCACACTTGCCTGCGCAAATCAGATTAGATTGTCGAGGTATTTCTCGATTGAATCCTTGTAACAGAAGGTTTATCCCAGGGTTTTCTCAAAGTATTTGTAAAAATAAACAGGAGGGTTGATGATCTTGTCACTTAAAATGACCTTTTACGATGGGACGAATTGCATTGGCGGCAATAAG
>NZ_CALETC010000181.1:0-2826 GCF_937920065.1 Acetomicrobium mobile | reverse complement strand
GGCAATTTTCTCGCTAATAACATAACTTATGACGCAATCCAAAAAGGAGGCAGCGATTAAAATGGCCGGCAAGATATGAACCATTATTCTACTCATGGCCTCGACCTGGATCCTCATTGTCTCTAAAAAAGCTTCGCCATGACTGCCGGAAAGTATGCCCATGGCGTTACTGAAAGATTCCATAAGGGTGTCAGGGTCAATTGCGAAGGGATTCATGCCTGTTAGCAATTTTACTAAAGCCATGAGGACAAGCTTGCAAGATAGGGAAACCAAAAAGCCATAGGACAAAATATCGGACACCTTTTCAAAGCGCCTTCCCAAAACGCCAAGCGATACGCCCATCAAGGCAAACCCGAAGAGAAAAAAGAACCCTCCTAGCAACCCCATGACAAATGTTGTTAGGACAAAAGCTAAGAAGGCTCCTGTAAAGGCATTTTGGACGGGTACTTTAAGCCCCAGTATTACCAGCGGCACTGGACAAAAAAAGGATATTATAATTCCAACAACCGGCAAAAAATGACTCGCCAGAAACAAGACAACAGAAAGCGCGACCAGTAACGATGTTTCCACCATGGTTCGAGTGCTTTTCATCTAAAATACCTCCCGGTAAAAAAGGGGAGAGAACATCCTCTCCCCAAATTGTTGCCAGTTTGACAGTTTATAAATTTACTCTACCGTGAACGGCAAAAGCGCCATGAACCTGGCCCTTTTAATGGCCCTAGCAAGTTGTCTTTGGTGTTTTGCACAATTACCTGTCACCCTATGTGGTAAAATTTTTCCCCTCTCTGTCAAAAATTTCTTAAGTTGTTCAACGTCCTTGTAATCCACGTATTCTATTTTATTCGCACAAAAGCTGCACACCTTAGGGCGACGTCTTCGACGTCTAAATTCTGCCATGCACAATAACCTCCCTTTTTTAAAAAACTAGTTTTTAAAAAACTAGAATGGGATATCAGCCTCTTCCCCTTCATCTTCCATCTCGGATATATCCGTGGGAAATTCATCGGGGAATTCATCCCTCAAGCTTCCAATAGTCGATACGGGTTCCGTAAATGCCTTGTAATCTTGCGAGTCGCGAGGCCCACCACTCAAAAAGATCACACTTTGCGCCACAACTTCAGTAATCCATCGCCTCTCGCCAACTTTAGTTTCATAGCTTCTAACCTGGAGCCTTCCCTCAACTAACACAGGCCGTCCTTTATGCAAATACTTCTCGCAATTTTCGGCTTGATTGCCCCACACAACTACGGGGATGAAGTCGGTACGTTCCTGCAGATTGTCATCGTGATCTCTCCAACTACGTCCCACAGCTACAGTAAGCCTCGCAACTGCCTGTTTAGAGGCAGTATACCTGATCTCGGGATCGCGAGCAAGGTTCCCCATTAGTATTATTCTATTGTATCCTCGTGCCATTTTTATCTTCTCCTATTTCTCATCAAGGCGCACTATCAAATGTCTTAAAACCGAATCACGCAACTTCAATAACCGGTCCACCTCGCCTATGTGGGAAGGATCCAGCTTGAAATCGAGCAAGGCGTAATACCCTTCTGCTTGCTTGTTAATAGGGTACGCCAATCTCCTTTTTCCCCAGATATCTGCTTTAAGGAATTCTCCTCCCAAGCTCTTGATAATCTCAGAAATTTCGTCGACCTGAGTTTTTACTTCCTCAGTATCGGGATGAATAAGCACCATCAACTCGTAGGGTCGCATATCATCAACACCTCCTCCCTTTGGCCTTCATGATCCCCTTCCCGTGAAGGGGATAGGGATACCAACAAAGATGCATTATAAACAAAAACGACGAATTTAACAATATTTGTCCTTATTTATTCTTCAGGTTTTTATGTTATATGCAATAAGAATGTGCCAATTTTAATTGATATTGATGCGGATCACTCTTTGTTTTCCTCAGGCGTATAGTATTCCAAAATATAAATCTTCTCGCCTGGCAGGACAAAGTTAAATTCCTGGCGTGCCAATCTGGCTGTTCCCTCAGCCGTGCTATAGTAAGCTATCTTTTCGCTTTTATCTTCAATGTCCAGCCTTAATTGGACCAAAATTCGAACCCGCTCATCAATACAATTCGAGAGTTCATTTAGCTTTTTCACCTCTCGGACGTAGCCATTGAACAACATTAAAGAGATTATTATTGAAAAAAGCGATATGACTAGCCACCTTAGCCTTGGCATTTACATCACTTCCGGCGCGTTTATTTTTAGCAGATGCAATACATTAAGCAAGACCACCTTGACTGCGCGGACTAAAGTCAATCTTGCGTTAGTCAAGGAGTTTTCCTCCCCCAAAACCCTGTGAGCATTGTAGAAGGAATGAAACGCCTTGGCCAAATCATACACGTAATATACGAGTATGTGTGGGGCAAGATCGCTTGCTGACTTTCTTATCTCTTCAGGAAATCTGGCTAGACATTTTATGAGCGCCTTCTCCTCTTCAGTGCTAAGCAAGGAAAGCTCAGCCTTTTCAGGATCGACTACAACGCCCCTAGAAGCTGCCTCCTTGAATATGCTGTGTATCCTTGCGCTAGCATATTGAACATAGTATACCGGGTTATCAGTTGATGCGCTTTTTGCAAGATCTATATCGAAATCCAAGTGAGAATCGCACTTCCTCATCAAGAAGAAATAGCGCATTGCGTCTACGCCCACTTCGTCCATCATTTCTCTCAAGGTAACAAACTGTCCGGCTCTCGTAGACATGGACACCAGCTTCCCGCCCTTAATCAAGCTCACAAACTGTATAAGGAGGACTTGTAATGCATCGGGAGACTTGCCAAGCGCCTGAACGGCCGCCTTCATGCGAGGCACGTAT
>NZ_CALETC010000180.1:0-4205 GCF_937920065.1 Acetomicrobium mobile | reverse complement strand
GAATGTTCACGTTTCGAAGAGCATAAATCCCATTATATGTCACAGATAAGTTTTCGACCGTTAAGAGACTCATTGCATATCTTCCTCGCCAAGGTATGCCTCAATAACGTTAGGATCCTTCTCAATATCTTCAAACTTACCTTCACAAATCACACGACCGAAATTGAGGACATACACCCAATCAGAAACCCCTCTGACAAACTCCATCGTGTGCTCGACAAGTAGCATTGTGATCCCCCTTTCTTTAAGAAGGAGCATGATCTGCATAATGCCTTTAAATTCATCCTTCGTCATACCAGCTGCTGGCTCATCAAGGAGGAGGAGCTCGGGTTCTAGTGCTAATGCCCTCGCGATTTCCAAAGCCCTCCGCTTCCCGTAAGGTAGGGATGTCGGACACTCAAAAGCTTCTTTCTCAAGGCCCAGAAGCTTGAGAAGCTTCATGGAATATTCAAACTGTTTTTCTTCCTCTTTTTTAAGCCGGGAGGTAGTTAGAAAGACATTTAAAAAAGACGATGTAAAGAATTTCAGTCGAGCCGCCAGTACATTTTCCACCACTGAAAGGCTATTAAAAAGATTTATCCGCTGGAAAGTCCTCCCTATTCCAAGACGCGCATACTGATACCCTTCCAGCTTCGTAATATCTCGACCATCAAAAACGATGCAACCTGAGGTAGGCTTCATAACCCCTGATACCTGGTTTATAAATGTCGTTTTCCCTGATCCATTAGGACCTATGAGAGCCGTTATCGTCCCATTCTTAATCTTTATATCCACTTCATTATTGGCCAATACGCCACCAAAGGCTTTTGTCAATTTTTGAGTTTCTAAAAGAACGCTCATCGGTTCGATCCCTTTCTTATATGATGCAAGGTCTGCGTCATATCTTTCCTGCTACCAAAAATTTTGTCTAAAAGTTTAGAAAGATTGGGACCAAGTCCCTCCGGAAGTAAAACTACAAACAAAATTGCAATTAAGGAGGTTACAAGTAAATAGTAAGTTTCCCATCCCTTAAACTTAAGAAGCTCCGGGAGAAATGTCAGAGTTACCCCACCAATGATTCCGCCACTCATGTGTTTGAGTCCCCCTATAACAGCCATCGCAACAAAGTTAGCAGATTCTCCAAATGCAAAAGGTTCTGGACTGAGGAAACCGGCAAAGTGGGCATAAAGAGCGCCAGCTAAGCCAGCCAAAGAAGAAGAAAACCCAAAAGCAAAGACCTTTGCTTTTTTAGAGCTGATACCACAAGATTCAGCAGCGATTTCATCGTCATTAATGGCAAACATTGACCGCCCTATGTAAGAATGCTTTATACGATACATTAAAAGGATAGAAATACATAGAATAGCAAGAAATACGTAATAATAGGCTTTATTACCAAAGAAGTAATCGCCTATATGAAATTGGGGGATGCCAAACAAGCCACCGGGTCCCCCAGTAAGGGGTATCGCATTAATGATGATTATCCACACTACTTGGCCAAAAGAAATAGTAACGAGAGACAAAAAGAAAGCTTTAAGCGTGAAGGAGGGAACGCTCAAAATCAAGCCCGCAACAAGGCTTAATAGGGTACCGCCAATAATGCCGACGGGAATGGGAAGGCCAAGGCGAGTTGTCAAAAGAGCAGTCCCATAAGCGCCTATAGCGTAAAAGCCGGCTTGTCCAAGGGAAATTTGCCCTGCAAACCCAGTGAGAAAAACTAGGCCTGACACAAGAATAGCATGAAGCAGCGCTCTGTTAGTAAGAAAGATCCTGAAATCTTTCGTCTCTATTAGGGGATAGATCAAGAGCAACACGATTCCTAGAATAATAATAAATTTACGGGAAAGTTTCATATCACACACCCCCTACTTATCCTTGTCGCCAGCCCAATTAAAGATTCCGCTAGGTTTTATCAAGATCGCAGTGACGAGGGTACAAAAAGAAATGACATCTCTGTACGTTGAAGAGATAAACAGAGTTGAGAAGTTTTCTAACATACCTAAAACGAGTCCGCCCAGAAGGGTCCCATATGGATCTATTAGGCCTCCCATGACAGCTGAGGCAAAACCTTTAACGCCTATACTCCCGCCCCCCAAGTCCAACGATACAAAGTAAACCGGAGCAAGAAGAATTCCAGCAATTCCAACAATCGTTGTCGAAAGCATAAAGGCCAAGGATCTAGAGAAATTGATGTTGATCCCCATCAGTTGGGCAGCAGTCGCGTTCTGAGCAGTAGCTCTAAAAAATTTCCCCACCAATGTCTTCCCCAATAGAAATTGAAGAAAGGCCATTAGGAGAATAACTACAGCGAATATATAGAAGTAAAACTTGGGTAAACGGATACCCCAAATCTCAACTAAATCCACCGAGGATCCAAATACCGGCGGAAATGGCTTTGGAAGCCCTCCGTAAATGACAATGATAAGCGTTAACCAAAGCGTGCACATCATCAGAGTCGCTACTATAAATTCCATTCTGGCCCCACCTCGACGATTTATGGGTTCATAGATAAGATAACGTAATGCCAAACCGTACAAAGCCAGAAGGGCGATGGAAAAAACGAAGGAAAAAACGAATCCCAACTTTAAGTTTGAGTAGAATGTGTAAAAAAGATAGGCACTCAACATGGCTGAACTAATGTTTGCAAAGTTTATTCGTTCAATACTCTGCCATAGGAATACAACCCCTAAGCCTATAAGACCGTATGTACAACCTATTGACATGCCGCTAGCAAAATTCTGAACTACATCACTTAAGTTCACGAGTTTCCCTCCTTTAATTAATAACCCTAAAGAACAAACGCCGTTGCTGACCCTCAACGAGAACCAGCAACGGCTCTCGGCATGTTCTAAGTTTCAAAGAAGCGTTTAAAAAACGACCTCAAAACTCTTGTTTTTCCCAAATAGTCCCATTGTAGCGCGCAATAAATGTGTAACTAGTAAAGTTGTGATCCTCGTCGCACTTCAATGCACCTTGAACGCCTTCAACCTCGATCTCTTTTAAGGCTTTGACCAAAGATGGACCATCAGTGGATTTTGCAGTCTCAATAGCCTTTGCAAGTATATGGACACCATCATAATAAGCTTGGCCAGGATCATCAGGATTTTCGTTCCACTTTGCGCGATACTTTTCCACAAAACTTTGCACTGCAGGGGAAGGATCATTTACGTCAAATCCCTTGGCTGCATAAACTCCAATCATCGCATCGCCTGCCAGATCCTCTACTACTGAAACACCCCACGCGGTAAAACCAATAATAGGCACATCTATCTGCAGCTGCCTAGCCTGGGTTATACAAATAGCTGCTTCAGGTTCATGCGTGAGACCGATGAGGCAATCGAATCCAGCGTTTTTCAATTTCAGGAGTTGCCCAGTAGCATCTTTGTCTCCTTCTTTCATTTGCGCCTTCGCCACAATATCAATACCATATTTCTTAAATTCTCTTTCTGCTACTTCCAAGGCTGCTGTACAATAATCAGTGGTCCCATAGATAACTCCGGGCTTTTTCGCATTGAGCTTCTCAGCGGCAAATTTAACCAGAGCAGTAACTCTTGCATCGTCGTTCGCTCTCAAGCGGAATAGATAATCGTTTTTTGTTTTACTGTAATCTAAATTTGGTGATGTCGCCCCTACCAACATAGGTATTTTCGCCTGTTTTGCTAGGTTGTGGACCCCTAGCACAGCACTACTCATATTCGGACCAAAGATAGCCACTACGTCTTCGCTAATAACTTTTCGTACAACATTCAAGGCGGTACTTGGATTGGCTTGGTCATCATACACATGCATTTCGATCAATCTCCCATCAACGCCACCTTTAGCGTTAAGTTCATCCACAGCCAGTTCAGCCGCCTTTTTGATATACTCCCCTAAAATAGATCCCAAACCAGTAAAAGGTGCCACTAAAGCTACCCTAATACTATCTGCTGCAAAAGCAGGTCCAGAAAGACAAAAAACAAGCACAATGACTACTATTAGCCGTCCAATACGTTTCATTATTTCTTACCCCTCCTTCGCAAGCATGAGTTGTTCAAACTCCCTCTTTAACTCTTCCGTATTTCACCTACAGCATACAACAAAATAGTGTGTCGCGGTAGTTTTCATATTTTGACAGATCCCTCCCTTCATTCATATTACTTCACGCTCTTGTAATCCTCGTATATACGTTTAAACTCATCTTCTGAAACCACATCTCTTTTCTTCCTGCCAAAGGCTTTTACCAGTTC